>JBEVTH010000434.1:0-1502 GCA_041156085.1 Candidatus Nitrososphaera maunauluensis | reverse complement strand
CCTACAAACTTGGGATTAGTCTCGGCTACTCTTAACGTTAAATTATTCTTATTCTTATCATTATTTTCTTTCATATTCTTATCTTTTCACCTTTCAAGAAAAATAAAACTATTGTGGTACCGTGTAGAACCTTTATTCCACCCTTATCTCTTTAGCCTTTGATTTTGGAGCCTGTTTTAACTTGATCTTGAGCTCTAGTATACCATTTGCATAGGTCGCCTTTGCAGAAGCATCATCTAACTCAACATTAACAGGTATGTCTGAATGGTACTTCTTTTCGCCTTTCTCAGCATGTACAGTAACATATTGGTCAGATACATGTACTTTGATATCTTCTTTGGTTACACCAGGCATCTCTGCAGTGATTTTCAATATATTTTGGTTCTCATCTAACGCAGTATCTACCAGCGGAGCTCTTGTACCACTCCTTTCTACAAGACCCTTGGCAGATGGTCTAACATTGCCAAATTCCCTTACATGTGGTTTGCCATCAGGACCTATTGTTACCTGATATCCGTAGTAATATGGGAAGTTACCTACAAGATCAGATGGATTTATTTCCCGTACTGTCCTGAACATTCTTCCTAGCATATTTTCCGCCTCTTCGAATGCTTTGTTTATGTCTTCAAACGCTCTACTTTGCCTTGTTTCCCATAAAGAAAATGGATCTCTCGACATTTTATCACCTAACATGTTGTAATAAATATTACAATATATATAGTTTACTTACATAACAAAAATCGTATTACCTTTTTAAAGTATCTATAACTTACTAGTGTTACGTTCAATCAGTGATTCATTATAGTCATGGCATGACTTGTTTAATGGCATATCATAAGGAGAAGAGACTGGATCTATATCTATCGCGCTACAAACTAATAACTTACATGTATGACCATCTTGCACTAGAGTATCATCAACAAGGACAATTCTTTATTGCAACACCCTAAATTTTCAAGCATTTTTATCAGGAATAGCCGATTGGACAGCTCTGGAACAAAAAATCAAACTGTCGGTTGAGATAGGCACTATAGTAGTTGCAATCAAACGGTTTGCAGCCAACAGGGTTAAGATATTATTCTAAATCGTCTGACCGGCTTAACTGAATTCATAGAAGCTCATACCTTTGTTCATAAATTTATTCGAAATCCGTTCATTAGAGAAGCAGATTTACGCCTATGACTTTCATAATTGAAAGATTTTTCAACTTGTCTATCTGTTATTCTTTATCCTATTTATTTATCAAAGCTTGCTTGTATTACCGGCTACACGTATACTATATGCAGGCGAACATCTGTAGAGATAGAGAGATTCCATAATGTCTCATTAGATACTAATAATTAGATACTAATATAGTCGTGTTTCATGAGTAGCAATGATTCCAGGTACTTCATATATGGTTCACGATGTCTGGTTTGTGTAAATGGATCCATAGTTCAGCTTGGATAGAATGGCTGCCTGCGGAGCAGTTGGTCGAGGGTTCGAATCCCTCTGGATCCGTA
>JBEVTH010000433.1:0-1504 GCA_041156085.1 Candidatus Nitrososphaera maunauluensis | reverse complement strand
TAGTTGCGAATTATTTCCATAATGATACTCAGTGCCTTCCTTATCGTCCTCTGAATCTCATAATGTATCTAAAAGAAAATCTCGAATTCCTCATATTGCATTCCGGCGATTCGCAATATACTTAATGATGATCGCATTAAGTATATTTTGATGAGATATCATTGGATTTCAAGTTATCTAGACTCCTTTCTTCCAATACAATTATTGGAAATCAGTAGAACCTCGTGGTTGACACGTGTATCATCATCATGAGCACGTGCGCTCACAATGATAGTCCTTTAGCTCACCTTAATCATCATTGTGCGTTTTAGAATAATAGTAGATAATACAAAATAAAAAGGCTTATTTGCAAATCCCTTTGGCTTACTTACCATTAGCAAAATGGAGTTCCTAGTAGGACTTAATTTCCACGGTATCAATTGTGCCTCATATCAAAATCGACCACTACCAATACAACCTCCAAAAGACTATATTAATGACTCTTTCAAAATCTTCTCACAAGCTGGAATACAATGTATTAGATTTCCGTTATACTGGGAATCTTACGAGAAAGACCCACTAGAATTTATTCACGAACTCGATAATGTTTCATCGACTGCAGACAAATATGATATCTTATGTGTATATGATAACCATCAGTGGGGATGTTCATCCTACGTTGGTAACGGTATCGGTTTCCCTAATTCGCTTCTAGTACAATGTTTTAAAGAAGACACACAAAGTAGTCGTTCTTCCAATTCTCGCGATCCAAAGGATCTAAAAAAATTCTGGAACGACTGGTGGGATAGAAAATTAAGCGTGGAAGGAAAAGATGGATGGGACGTACAATCAGAGTTCTTGGAGCGAGTAATAAATACAGTAAAAAATAAAAATTCTACGCTGGGCTTTGAAATACTAAATGAACCCCAGATATTTAGGTTTAGGGATTACGAAAGGGTAGGAAAATATCACGATTACATCATAACAAAGCTGTCAGCAATAACTGAAAAAACCTTATTTTTTTGCTATACTTATCCATCTCCACGCATTTCATTTAGTTCTCCATTCTATCAATTAAAGACCAAGCCATCAATTAAAGTTAAGAATAGGATCATATTTGATGTCCATCCTTATCCGCCTTGGTTCCTGACAATGGGATATTACAAAACAATATCTCAATTAATGGGTAAGATCCCAGTCTATGTAGGCGAGTTCAATGCCGGTACTGAGTATGGAGTAACAATAAATACTCATCAGTTCAACAAATACGTAAAGACATTAGAAGCTTTTAAAGTCTCTGGCTGTGCATTCTGGGAATGGTCTTATACCATAGATAATAATCATCCTGCATTTAATCTAACTAATATTATAGACAATAAAATTTACCCAAACACTAATTTTAAAAATCTTTTGACTCGATAAGAGATTAAAAAAACCGTGACGTAGATAGAATTATTGATAGATTTTATTTAGATACTAGTTTCTAATTAACATGGATTAAGAATATTAACAATACTCTAAATAC
>JBEVTH010000432.1:0-1523 GCA_041156085.1 Candidatus Nitrososphaera maunauluensis | reverse complement strand
AAAACAGATAGAGTATCTTCAAGCTATAGTTTTTTTTGTTAAGTGAACAGAGCCAACCAACATATGAGAATATTAATATTACTTGTTTTACTGTTTTGGAGTTGCAAATGTTATATGGTCATGACTTACATTTTGAATTTCAATCTTTCAAAGCAAAAACAAATTATATTCTACCGACTATAGAATTCAACTTACGGCGTTTTAGCACACAACGACAGAATGAAGTGGCTACAATATACACAATTATTAATGCTAGTCTTAAAATATGTGTGAAGGGAGAAAGTGAAGATCACTTTATCAATTCACAAGCAACACCAGATTGGCTACAAGACAAATGGCAAGCAAATGAAAACTCACCTCTAACATTTTATTTAACATTAGACAACTTTACATTATCACAGATAGAAAAAATAAGAAAAGGCGGTGATTTACAACTTGATATATCTCTTAAGTTTCAGGCTTTTACCAGCAATGACTTCACATCTCTACAACCACATCAATATACCATACCAGTAATAATCGCTAAAAGTCAGTGGGTTGATATACTTTCATCTCTAAATTACAAAAATATTGCTATGATCGAACTGCCAAAATTGGAATATAAAGGATTGAGTAAAGCAATTGACATGTTAAACGATGCTTGGAAAAGTTATTCGACAGGCGATATGGATGATGTTTTAGTGAAATGCAGAAAAGCACTTCAGATAGTAGGAAACCATGTTAAAAAATCAGGATTTGAAAAACAGGAAGAGATAGAAGGTGAAAAACGCATCTATCCTGATTGGAAGAAATTTTTCGAGAGTGATAGTAAAAATGAAGTCGTCAAAAATATTTCCCAGAAAATGATGAAATTTCTGTCCCCTGGAGCACATCCTGGAAGTATTTCGGAATCTAACCATGGTTATTTTGCTCTTCTCCAAATATTTTCTTTGACTCATCTTGTAATCTCTAGATTCAAAGTATTGGACGACCGTTAGTAGCATGGAATTAATTTGCTACCTGAGATTTCACAAACAGTTGGCCTTTTCTAAAGTAATCTACTTTCCTAACTATATCAACTTTTCTAAATGCTTAAAGCTAGGTTGATGTTATTATTTCTCACTACTATGACTGTATGTAACAACAACAGAAGAGAGGTACTGGAATGATTAGAACAATATACATCAAGGCCGAAACCAAAATATCCAAAGTGTAAATGCACAAGCTTCTTTGAATGGTATGAAAATTATGATGTCAATGATTTTGATAATGCAATGTTATGTAATTGGAAAGCCTGCAATAACTGCAGGCTGATGGTTTGTGAAAAATGGAGGTTGTTAGAGAGTGAAGTTTTGGATAAGAATAGTGGAACAATAACGAAAATACCCGCATTACACTACGCTATGACATCTTAACTATTTTCTCTTTTCTGTATCAATAATCCATTGCCATAACTCTGGTTTTTCTTGCTTTAGTTTATCTAGTGATATTGGTCTCCAGTTGTTGTTTATTGACCAATCCAATGCATCTTTGATTATATGATT
>JBEVTH010000431.1:0-1536 GCA_041156085.1 Candidatus Nitrososphaera maunauluensis | reverse complement strand
AAGAATATTGTCCTTCCTGTCCTATAGATTTCAGATACATAGAACAAATGTCAGAGACTAAAGCCACAATAGTGGTAGTTGATAGAAAGGCATCACTGGTAATGGAGCTAAGAGACGATACAAAAACAACTTTTATTGAAGCGATAGGGTTATCAACCTATTCTAACAGCGTAGCTGGAGTTTTATCATATGTTGCCATATTTGAGAATCTATGGAAACAATCTGAATTATACCAACAGGTGAAAAAATCAAATGAACAGCTAAAAGTTCATGGCAGGATGCAAAGAGAGTTTATCGATATAGCAGCCCATGAGCTACGCACTCCAATACAGCCAATACTTGGTCTTACTCAGGTTCTTTCGTCTAGAATAAAAAATACAGAAGAAGCTGAATTATTAAAAGTTGTTAGCAGAAATGCAAAAAGATTACAACACCTTACAGAAGAGATATTAGATGTTACAAGAATTGAGAGTAACTCTCTGGTATTAAATAAAGAACAATTCAACCTAAATGAAGTAATAGCAAATGCTCTAAATGACACTATTGCAGATACTCTATATTTTAGTGGGAAAAAGAAAGAAAATATAAGACTACTTTATGAGCATCACAGTAAAAATATAATTGTAAATGGTGACAAAACAAGGATATCACAGGTCATTTCAAATTTACTAAATAATGCTGTCAAGTTTACTCCAGAAGAAGAAGGAGGAACTATGTCTATTATTTTAGAGGAAAAAAATAAGAACAATCCTAAAGAAATCATTGTCAGAATAAAAGACACAGGTATTGGAATAGCTTCAGAAATAATGCCAAGACTATTTACAAAGTTTGCTACAAAATCTGAAAAAGGAACTGGATTAGGATTGTATATTTCTAAAAGTATTGTGGAAGCACATGGTGGCAGAATATGGGCTGAGAATAATGCTGATGGAGAAAAAGGAGCAAGATTTGCATTCAGCTTGCCATTGAGCGAACTCTAGATCACTTCTATTGCGATGGCTCTTATTTGGTATCTGAACTTTCTTCTTTGACTAACCTTTCAACCTTTATCATATTATTATCAAGGAATACCAAGAAGACTATAGAAAAATACGATAAATGACGGAGAAGAGAAGAGAAGAGAAAAAGACTGTAATATGTATGATGAATGACCACTGATTGACAGGATCTCTACTTCTCTAGTTACTAATCTCGCTATTCAAACCTGTTTTCCTCTGAAAGATTCTTTATTTATATTGGCTTCAGCATAAAGAGTCGGCGATTAGAATTAGGGTATATACTTTAATACTTTGATTGTCGAGGTTAATACCAGTATCTTAATTTCAGCTGAAGTTGACCATTTATGGTCCATGGTCAACTCGATTTCAAATAAGTTGACCATCTCTGAATTTAGTTCTAGTTAGCATTTGTAGAATGGTCAACAATCGATACTTCCATTTGATCGAGGAGTATCAAGATATGGTCAACTTTTTTTGAAAATAAGTATCATGATTCGCGAACTTCTTCCAAAAGTATTCTAAAAAAGTATCTATATGA
>JBEVTH010000430.1:0-1541 GCA_041156085.1 Candidatus Nitrososphaera maunauluensis | reverse complement strand
GTCTACAACTATGGCAGTATGAGTAGGTAGCATAGCATTTTTTACAAAATGTGTCATATTAATACGCAACTGCATGAGTTATCTCTGGCATAGACGGGTTTAGAATATGAAACAGAAATAGGAGTACGATATGACTGTTTTATTTAGCATTATCAAATTCTACTTAACACTATGGTGTATACCAAGAACTGGCATTTTCGGATACTGCACGAGAAACACTTTCTAAAACTCTAGTAATTCCTTTTAAAACTGTGCTTCCCATAATTATAATCAAATTAATTATAATCAAATCTGCTTTTTCCTTATTATATAGTTGAAGCGTTTTGTTTTGATTCTAGATTTGATTGCTGTAGTCTGTTTAGTTATAGAATAATTTAAAAGTCCTGATGTTGCAGCTTCAAACCTAAGCTTTAGATCTTCTTTTCTTGATGTTGATGTTTTACTCTTAATGAATCTGCTATTACTGTGTTTGGTTCTTCTTCCTCATTATGTTACCATTATTGCTTATAAAAGAAACATAGACAAATATTTGCATTATCTGTGTTTCTAAGAAAACAAACAGATACAAAGTCATGAACGCGAGACACTAAAACAATGTATCAAAGCATCCTTTCTATACTGGCACGTATTAAATCGAATTGTTTGTAGCTTAGATGTGGTCTCTTTTTGAACATCGAATGAACTGGTCCTGCTCCATCGTCAGAAGTCCTTGGAATAATATGGATATGGACATGTGATACTTCCTGTCCAGACTCCCTACCATTGTGTATAGCTATTGTTGAACTATCAACTCCCACTGCTTTTTCTATTGCTCCAGATACTTTCCACAATAGATTAAAGACGTCAGATGAATGTTCTTCATCCATATCCTGAACTTTTGAACAATGTAATTTTGGGATAATTAATGTATGTCCTACTGACAATGGAAAAGCATCCAGAAACGCAATAGCTCTTTCATTCTGAGTAATAACCTTTGCTGAAATGCTCTTACGGATAATTTTGCAGAAAATACAATCAACATCAAGTAACACAATCTAATAAATGATACTACTAATAAATAAACAAAGAGGGAGTAGTAAATTCTATGAGTACTTATTAATCGGAATGAAGTAATAATTTTTGTTGTATGTTTGGAGAGTTGGACTTCAATCGTTAAAGATACCAAATAAATGTCAATTAAACTAGTAAAATTGCAAAGAACAAGTGTAAATTATTCAAGCGTTTTTGACAATTAGTTTGTAATAGACAGAAGCTAACAAAAGCTCTTAAGCGATTAGTTCGAAAGTGCATAGAATAAAAATGATGAAAAGCATGATCATTGTAATTATACCTATTTTTGTCTTATCTGTGCTTACAGTTTCATCTGTGACGACTGTATTCAGTTCTGCAATATCATCCACTAAGCCAGCACCACCATCTATACCAGTAAAGATTCATTTTGATACAGATACTACAATAAAAGACATTGTTGCTATTCATAATTCAGGTATTCCATTTGATAAATATGTGGCAAAGATATCAGCTGCAGCGAAGGGACAGAA
>JBEVTH010000429.1:0-1553 GCA_041156085.1 Candidatus Nitrososphaera maunauluensis | reverse complement strand
AATTTGGTTAACTTTCCAGTATTTATCTTTGTGAGTATTTGCTGGAATTTATTTTCCATTTCTTCTCGCATTTCTTTCATTTGTTTTTCATGACTAGATTTCATAATTTCTATTTCTTTGTCTTTTTCTTGTTGCTCTTTCATTATTTCATGGTAAGCTACCGAATCAATTAGCAGTTTGCATCTAGCGCAACTGATTGCTTCAGGTAGGTTTTGAGTCCCGCAGTTACCGCACTTCTTTATTCCAAATGGGTTAAAGTCAAACTGCCCATCTTCTCTGGGAAGATACCCCTGCATTTTTAATAATTCGTCAATAGACTCCGAACCAAATTCATGCAGATATACAGAGGGCATGTTTGAGCTTTTAGCCCATCCAGCATGCTGCCTTAGCATATAATCTGACATTAGACGATTCCTTGCTTTCATTGTTAATACAGAATGCCTTATAACGTAAGGATTCCACTTTCTCTCTTCAATCATTTTCCTTATGATTTCTTTATCAGAATAAGGCACATTAGGATCATTTAACAATCTTGGAAAGTAGTCTTTTTTGTAATAGTATGTGTATTTTTTGTATATAACAGAAGCATGTGTTAATCTCCCAAATCTATTTGCAAACAAAAAGGCTTCCTTGTTTTGTTTCTGAGGATGTTGTTCTAGCCATTGCTTTACATATGCCATAGAGTCTGTTAAAGCCAATCCTCTAGTTCCTGTCTTACCTTTTACCAGAAATTGAAATATTACGCATTCATTAGGTCTATCCTTAGTAGCAGGTATTACCCTCTCTTTTAGGTCTTTGATTTTAAGTTTGAGAAGTTCATGTGGTCTTGCAGAAGTATCTAGAGCCATTGCATGATATGCCTTTATTTTTGTAGAAGGACAATACTTTAAGAATATGTTATGCTCTTGTATTGTCCACAAGTCTGAAGGTGCATATCTTGCCATTTCCTTACGTCTAATCTTTCTAAACCCTGATACGCAATCAGGTAATGCTCGTTGTTCTGTCCTTACATTTGGATAATACAACCAGCGATAGAATTTTTGTAGTGTTGATACGATATAGTTTTGAGATCCAATCCATCTCTGTGTTGGATCTTTATCCTCAGGTTTTCGAAGTGAATTTAAGTATAGTTTTATGTCTAAGTCATTTATATCTCGAAATGAACGATCTTCAAACTTTCTTATGAACCTAGTTAGAGTGTATATAAGGTTACGTATTGTAGATAGTTAGATATTTGCTTCCGATCTCATTGCAATAACATAGTCACATATTGTGTTGGCATTTTCTATTGATATTGTATTTACTAGTATGTTTTTGACCCATTTGAGTGTTATATCCTCTTTTGGTATTAGATTGTCTATTTTGGTTTCTAGGTTTATTGTATTTGATGTAGAAGTAGAACGAGAGGAGATTATTGTTTTACTCATGTTATTATTATTTATGGATATTAGCAAGTATTTAGCTTTTTACTAGAAAAACTACTATTCACATGCTATTACCTAGAAGAAAAAGTACTATTGATATGGATACGTTGGCTAAAGAAGAAGGACAGC
>JBEVTH010000428.1:0-1556 GCA_041156085.1 Candidatus Nitrososphaera maunauluensis | reverse complement strand
TTTCCTCCCTTGACCTGATTTAGTAATTTAAGTACCAAAAGAGATTCTGGTTTTGTCCTGAATGTGGCTCTCAGCTTCCAATAGGAACTGCAAAATTTTGTCCTAATTGTGGAAAGAGTCTATGGGCCGCAACATCGGGGACAGGCAATTCTGTAATACAGTCTAAAGAAAATACAGTCTCCTCTCAAGACGTATTTGAGGAAGTTCCAAAAGGAGAAGAGGTACGGGGAGAATTTCAAGAGCAGACTATTCACTCTTTAGGAATAAAGCTGGAAGAAACCGTTGAACAAATTCTGAAAAAAAGAGGTTATGCCACAGAAATGAGACAGAAACTGGAAGGTAATAGTGGCGCACTTCATGAGATCGATGTCTTAGCAAAGAGACAAAACAAGGTTCTTGCAGTAGAATGTAAAAACTATAACGAATCAAGGCTAGTAGGAATAAAAGAAATAAGGGATTTTCAAAGCAAAATGCAGGATTTACCATATATTACTGACTCGATGTTTGTAACAAATACGAGGTTTTCTTCAGAGGCAGATACCTACGCAAAACATAACCAAATAACATTATATGATGGTGAGAAATTAAAAAATGAATTTTATTTGATGAGTATTGGAAGGCTTGATTCTTCTTCAACTGATGCGATTCCACAGCAAGATGTTGTTCTTGATTTTACACTTCCACTTGTAATGAATTACAGAGAAGCAACAAGACTTGATCTTGTCAATCCATATTCAGCAAAGATTTCACATGCAACACTTGTTTTGCGTCCATTTTATGTATTTAATTACATAGCAGATGTTAAAAGACGACTCTTGATAGGGCGTGGATTCCATGAAGAAGGTATACATATTGTTGATGCTATGACAGGAGAGATACTTGATACAATAGAGCAGATAGAGACAAAAGTTCAATCATATCCATTTTTTTCAAAAAGTAGTATACGTCCAAAAGATTCAGAGGAAATACTAGGAGATATAGAAAAAAATAAGATAATTGTTGATCTTCAAAATATAAAGCCTCAACCTAAATATAAAATACATCAGACAGGAGAGTATGCTGTCATCAAACTTGAAGCCAAAGTACCGATAGATGCGGCTAGGCGAATGGTAAAAGAGGAAGTAATTGAAGAAACAAAGGTAAATTATGATGATGTGCAAATTATCGACAAAGCTTTCTCATCTATTTATGTTCCAAAGTGGGTAATTAACATTGAATCACATAATCGCATTTATGCAAGAGAAATACTAGCCGCATCTTCTACAATACTTATGGATGAAATTGCATATTGTCCAAAAGAGTTTTTTGCAAGATTTAGATCAGGCAAAAAGCAGACTTATGCTGTATGTGAAAGATGCGGCACCGCCTATTGTAGAAGTCATATTGATCAAACAAAGGATTCATACTATTGTAAAGATCATCGATAGTATGAATTAATCTGATTTTAGCATGGTGTTATTAACATAGAGATTGCTCAGAATATGGAATTAATTTCGTTAGTCCTATAGCTAGAGATTTAGGTAGTGGAGCGAAGCAATATACGAAGAATATCACCA
>JBEVTH010000427.1:0-1557 GCA_041156085.1 Candidatus Nitrososphaera maunauluensis | reverse complement strand
ATACTGAATAATGGAGCTGACTGATTCCGATCTGATAGTTATATAATCTGCTTCTATATTTCACACATTAGGATCGGAATCAGTGTCTCAGTAATATCTCTATACCTCAAATTATTTGAGAATGTTTGATAAAATTTATCATCGTAATACTTCAAGTCACGGTCTGTTTCAATCGGACTTTTTTTCTGTAGAGTCATCGAGTACTTACAATATCATTCAAGCTGACAATTGCTCATTTATAAGTCATCTATAAGGATAGTCATCTAAGTTACTTGGAATTTTTGTATGTTATCTCTATATTATATATATTTTGGGTAACTTTATCCTAAATTTTCTCATCAAGTTTTATTTTTACTTTATATGACACGTACTCATATTGGCTAAGGCCCTGGGAAAAGCGGAAAATTAAAAGTTAACATTTCCAATCTATTAACGCAACTATAATGTAATAGTATTGTAAACCTTCAACGGCATATTCCTATTATCTGATTGATTACTAAAAAAGATTTATGTGTAAAAGAAGAAATAATATAAGCAATATCTATATTGTCCCAAAACAAAAGCGAATTTTCAAAGTTATTGGTACTAGTTGACGGTTCGCAGCCATCTATTAATGCAGCAGATCGTGCTATTGCACTGGCCAAAAAAGAGAAGGATAACCCTCAGTTGTTGATTGCTCTACACATAGTGTTTTCACGACTAGGATATGCATATTCACATGAAGGAGTGTATGGCATGGATGGTCTTACTACTCCTAAGCCAATGAAGGAAATTTTGGAAAATGCTAAAAAAGAAGCACAACAATGGTTTGACAATATTAGGGAAAAAATCAATAAAGATAATAATAATATTCAACTACAGGAAGAGGTCGTTGTAACATCTACTTCGATAGTATCTGCAATAGTTGATATGCCCAGAACAAAGGTGTTGATTTAATTGTAATAGGAACGAGAGGAAGATCTGGATTCAAAAAGCTATTGCTTGGAAGCGTTGCTTCTGGAGTTGTAACAAATGCGGCGTGCCCTGTGATGGTGGTAAAGTGAACTATTGGTGACATTATTGTAAAACTAGATAATTCAAATTAGTATTCTACATAATACTAAATCTGGTGAATTCTGCTAGTTAAGTCTAATGTGTGCAGATTCGAATCTTTTCAGCCATGTTTTTCCTTCCTTTGTTACTTTCAAACCAGTACCATTATCTTCTTTTTTTACTTGTACGATCCATTTTTTATCTTTCATAAAGTCAATCCATGTAGAAAATAGTTGTATATCACAGTTGAATTTTGCATAAATTTGATCCTTAGTATAACCTTTAGACAGCCATTTTAAAATATATGTTGCTGCTGTCAAACCGGTTAGAGGACTATTATTATTTTGATATTCTGCTGTTTTCAGTTTGGAAAAATTTATCATTAACTTTTTATTACCACCATAGATATGACGGCAACCATACTATACTTCGAATTCTGGTATAGATGAGACGGTATTTATCCATATGTACTAAGTATTAAATACCTTGTAATTGCTGAAGTATTATTATTGTCCTTGTTACGTC
>JBEVTH010000426.1:0-1577 GCA_041156085.1 Candidatus Nitrososphaera maunauluensis | reverse complement strand
TATTAACTCTCAATTCTCAAAGTAGGAAAGAAAGAAATAATTGTACTTTCAAAGTGCTTTGTTGCATGATTCACTATGTTGTAAATGATACTTATTTGACCATCACTTCACATTTAGCTTGCTAATAGTAATTATTCTTGTATGATTGACTGGCCTTCCTATAATGGATCACTAGTCAGACGTGGTCAGGTTCTTTTGGATTTTGATGTAATTAATGGATGGGATCATGAATTATCTCAAATGAATCTTGGTATGGTTGGTCAACCTAGTAGGAGTATCTCTACCAGCATTATCAGAGGAAGGAGATTAAGATTAAGAAATCTAGTTTGCTTGATTGAACATTCTACTTGAGTATTCTGCCAATTTCCTCAAAGCCTTAATTCTTTCCTCCCTTTCTATTTCTGCTCCTTCAATTGCTGAACAAAGATAACTTATGGATTTATCATAGGTCTTACGTGCAACTGGATATGGAACACCATCTTTACCACCATGTGCAAAATTATATTTCACTGGATCTTGCCATGATGCTTTAGTTCCAAAGATTATTTCACCAACAAGAGATAGAGCTCTTATGGCAGCTGGTCCAACTCCCGGAATAGAAATTAATTGCTCATAGTTTTGTGGCTGAATATCATAAGTTTTTCTAAATACATCCCAGTCTAGTCTGCGAGGCATCTCATAATGTTCCCTCATGTATTCTTTCTTCCTATTCTCATATATTTTATATTCAGTGGTGTTCGGATCATCTGACAGTATCCAACTATCCAACGTGGTTCTTTGCTCCTGACTATACGTTGCTGCTATTTTAAATACTGATGATTTTAGGCTGTTAACATCACCTCTTGCCAGATCTACAGAGATTTTTTGATTCTCTAGGGAGTTTTTTGATGTCATATCTAACGTGTTTCGACTTTTATATTCGCTAATAATTCCTGCATGTGGTTCGGATACAAAACTCCGTATACAATCTGAAATCCAGTGGTACCTTCTTGCCATTTTATTATTTTGGTTCATACCCTGCTGCACCACAGCCCAATTTCCCTGCTTATCAAAAAGAATCACATGATGATACAGTGAGTAGCCATCTTGTACTGCGACATTATCTATTTTTGCTGCCATCTTGCTTGCATACAATAAATTATCAATTTTGGCAGAAGATAGGTTATAATGTTTTTCAGCCAGCTTTGGAATATCGTTTTTTGTTTCTGTAGATTTCTTTCCTTTTCCTCCTGTAATCGTTATTCCATGTATCTCTTCCTTTAATGACTGCTTCATAACTCCTGTTACTACCGTTGTCACTCCTGATGAATGCCAATCAAATCCCAGAACACAGCCGAAAGCTTGAAACCATAGAGGATCAGATAATCTTCTTAAAAGTTCCTGCTGACCATATTCGTCAACAATTACTTTTGATATGGCATAGGAGAGTTTAATCATTCGTCTGATTAAGTATGATGGTGCATGTCCTCCATGTAATGGAAGGGTGATGGTAGCAGAAGATTTCAATACAATCCAAATAATAATATGTTGTAGCCTATTAATTTGCTTGGTAGATGTTTGACTCAATACATCTATTA
>JBEVTH010000425.1:0-1582 GCA_041156085.1 Candidatus Nitrososphaera maunauluensis | reverse complement strand
CATTATACAATTATAGGTTCCCCAGACTAATTACAGGTAAAAGTTGTACTTACCATCTGAGGATAGCTTTCAGCTTGCACAATCTGTTAAATGCTACAGTGGAAAATCAGCTTTAGAAATTGGAGTTGGTTCTGGAATTGTACTAAAAGTCCTTCATGAAAATTTTAAAATTGTTGCTGGAACAGATATCGATTTTGCATCGCTCATATATTGCAAAGGAAATCTATCAAAGGATATCTTAGTGGCTTGTTGTGATGCAGCTTCTGCATTTCATTATAAATTTGACTTGATCGTATGCAATCCGCCATATATCCCAATCGAAGATAATGAAACTAAGGATTCTTCAATACATGGAGGTTCTAATGGTATAGAAACAACATTACATTTCATAAAATCCGCTATTTCAGTTTTAGATCAGAATGGTAAAATGTTGATAATAATTTCGAGTTTGTCCAACAATGCTAAATTAGACAGATTTATACTACAAATGAAATTAAAAAGTAGAACAATAATGGAAAGGAAGTTGTTCTTTGAAACGCTCGGAACTCTCGAGATAGGTTTTAAATGAATGCTCTAGTCTATTTTCTTAATAACTTTGCAGCTTTTGTTGCTATTTGGTCGGTCATCTGTGATAGAGTAGCCTTACCAGAGAGGTCGTAGGTGACATACTTATTTTCGTTGATGACCTCTTCGGTAGCCTTAAAAATTGCCTTAGAAATGTGTTCTTCTCCAAGGTACTTGACCATCCAAGAGCCAGATAAAATCGTCGCAACAGGATTTACCTTGTTCTTACCAGTATATTTAGGAGCGCTACCATGCGCGGGTTCAAACATTGCGTAATCATCTCCATAGTTACCAGAATAGATAGTGCCTATGGACCCGACATGACCTGATGCGCATTCTGAAATTATATCCATGAACAAATTAGTGCTAAGCAGGACACTGTTATTGAATCTCTCTGGATTCTTTACAAGCTGTTGTGACATATTGTCAACATAATATTCTTCCACTTCGAAATTTTTGAAATCTTTTTGAGTCTTTTCTATAGCTGCCCAGAATAGTCCATCAGTTTCCTTTAAGATATTCCTTTTTGTAATTGCAAAAACTTTCTTAAACCCTGCCTCATTTGCAATTTGAAATCCCTTTTTGCTAACTCTTTCACATCCTTTTTTTGTTATCTTGCGAATTGCAATAGCTGAATCATCACTGGTTTTGAATTCGATCCCTGCATATAGGCCCTCTGTTGCCTCACGTACACAGATAAAGTTTAACTGTCTTTGAGTGTTTTTGTAAGTCTTTATAGGCCGCACATTAGCATATAATTCGAATTTTTGTCTAATACTTACTGCAACGCTGCGTGGAGAATTTGGATTTGGAATAGTAGTCGTTGGACCTTTAAAGCAAGCGTCACTATCTTCAAGTAGATTCCAAACAGCATCGGAAATATAAGAACTACCACCTCCTTTTTGCCACCACTCAGATCCAGCATCACAAGGAACTAATTCTATCTTCGTATCACACGCTCTCAGAACCTTAATCATTGCCTCTACAAGTTCTGGACCTGTACCATCACCTCGAATAA
>JBEVTH010000424.1:0-1588 GCA_041156085.1 Candidatus Nitrososphaera maunauluensis | reverse complement strand
TATTGTCTGTCCTGCCAGTATAAAGAGATCCTAATAAGTCAATATTAGAAAAGCAATAAATCAAGGCAGGAAATGGAGCATATGGTTCTGTTTTGACACAATGAATTATATCCTTTTCAAGGGAATGCATTCGTGTATCGATGAACTGCTTTGCATGGTTTACCAATTCTTGTCTGCTAGTAAATCTACTCAAAGTATATGACTTTTGTTAACATCAACAGATTTATGGATTCATCTCTATATAGAAAAAGTTCCAATATGATAGAATCATTCTCTATAGAACGAAACGTCAAATATGATTTTACCATGAACAAGGAGAGAAAATATCGTCATCAACATGATGGCCTTAACCTGCAGCAATCTCTATTCTTAATGAAGGTGATAGGTAGCATGGCGATTGTTTCGACAAGTTTGACATGCAAGGAGACTTTTCAGTTTCTTGTCTGAAACATAAAAACGCCATTCCATTCAATCTATGAGCGGTTCAATTGTCTGTTTTGTCTTTGATATTCTCTAAGATGGATAGCATTTTTAGAATATTACGATTAATATCTGACACTCTATTATCCTTTAATCTTTCTATTTCATTTTCCCAGTTCCAAATATCTGTTATCATATCTTGAATTGTCTTTATAAACCGACAGTGCTCATTAAAAAGAGAATCTGATGTGTCAGGAAATTCAAAACTGGCTTCAAATCTTAATTTGAACATACAATATGCAAAATCTTCTTGAATCTTTGAACGATCCATATAGACCTTGGGTCTAACAGGATATGGTAGTCCCACGCTGCACATGCTAGGAGTAAATTGTAGCTTTAAACTAAATAACGGATTTTTCAAAATCAGACTAGATGCCTTAACATAATTTTCGAACTTTGCGTTTACAATAATGTTAGTGTGTTGAGGAAGCTTAAATGATAGCATAAATTGATTTAAGATTTCTTTGATGTCTATGGAAAAGTTTTGTAGGATTAGTTCTGACTGGAATTGTATGCTAGATACCTTAACAGTACCGCTTGGAAGGTTGGCACTTGATGGGAGAGTCTCTATAATGCTCCCCCTGCTACTTTCTCTACATTAACTGACCACGAGTTTGAAAACATCCAAGAGATTCTATGTAAGAAAGCATATGGGAAAATTTGTAATATCAGATTTTGAATATTTTCAAATTCATTTGAACGAAGGTTTTCATGTTTACTGGCTTGAAAGTTCAATCAATCAATAAAGTCCTCTTATGTTATGGTTAAATATAGTAGTAATACTTTCTATAGAGAATGATTCTATAGTTATATAACGAACATAATGCATAAGGCTTGTAGTTTGACTCTTTTATGTATGTACATCTTATTTGTGAACTATATGATTCACTTTTCTACCTACTTAGTCGCAAAAAATTAAAAGAATCATTTATCGTTTGTAGTAATAAGTTATATCGAAGGTTAAAAGAAGTATAAAAATCGAAGGATGAATTTATCGAGTATTATCTAAATATATAGAATGATTCAGAGAATTTATTAAAAATAGCTTCTTTCAATGTCCTGACCTTGGAAATTCTTTATCATAACAGTAGTTTACATCTTGGAGAGT
>JBEVTH010000423.1:0-1591 GCA_041156085.1 Candidatus Nitrososphaera maunauluensis | reverse complement strand
TCCGCTAGTCGATCTATAAGATCGCTCTTCATTTGCCTCTATTGATCGGACTTAGTATTTTAAGTACCAAAAGAGATTCTGGTTTTGGCCTGTTAATAGAATAGACTGGAAGTTCTACTAAGGAAGTAATATTTTCATCTGGAAGGTCATCCTCAGGATTTTTTTATTATTGTAGTCTATATGCGCGTACTATGGAGTACCTTTCCATACCATACAAGCTAAAGTACCTGCAATTGAGCTTACCTTGCTACCTATTGATACATCGATATAGATATGTTCTCCCTGTTCTTCCTCTTTGATTATTTGTTTATAGGTTTCAAGAGAATCAAAAAGATCCCAGATATTTGTTGTCCTTTTCTCCACTTTCAGAAATTTTTCTTTGCAGAGTACTTTTGATATCTTTTCAAGATATGGAGCTGCTTTATCATCCTGTGAATGAGTTATTAGATATACTTTATCAGCTCTTTCCCGGATAAGCGGTTCAGTTATCCGTTTACTTGAAAGCCAACGGTAGCGATATGAACCCTCAGATCTGACTTCATACCTAATGCCACAGATATCAATTAAATTAAAAGCTTGTTAATGATACTAACTCGTTTGACGTTATTAACACAATAATAATTAAATAGTGAATAAGTTATATTAAATAGTAGCATGAAACAGGTTGAAAGTTTCTCAAGCTGAAAATCAATTATGAACATAGATCAAAATGTAGTTATGACGCTTGGTGGAGTGTACTTTGGAGGAATACCCATTGGATAGGCCTTCAAGAAGGTGATAAAAATTCTGTCTATAGTGGTACGATTATTTTTAGCCGGATTAACGTATCTTCAATACCAGCAAATAGATAGAATAAATTGGGATAAACTGCGATCTGTATCACAGGGTGCATTATCAAATCTTGCCAATGCAACAATACAAATTTCTAATAACATTGGCAGCGGACATGACCATGCAACAGTTATAACAATGACAAACTTTGGGATTCTTTTAACTGGCAGTATGGCAACAGGTTTTGCAGTTGGCCTTGTGAAAGGATGATTGATTCAAATGTTTAATTTTCTTAGAAAACATAAACCGCAAGAGGACATGTATGAAATTCCAGAATCAAATTCGGAACTAAAACTGAGTGTAAGGGAGCGAGCTCTCAAAGTTTTTTCAAATATTGAAGGATTAGATGACATCAAAGAGATGCTGTTAAGAGCATTAGAATCTTCTGAGCGAGCTCACACACTCTTAATAGGGCCACCTGCTTGTGCAAAATCATTATTCATGCTAGAGATTGAGAAATTCATGCCGCGAGGTAAGGCATACTTTACGGAAGGAAGTGCTACCACAAAAGCAGGAATACAAAAATTCATAGCAGAAAACCAGGATAAAGAAATTATCATTATAGATGAGATTGACAAAATGCCAATTAAAGATCAAGAAGGTCTGCTAACTATGATGGAAAGAGGTGAGTTTACAAGTACCAAAGTTAGGAACACACAGACTGTAAAGGCTGGCATGGTAATATTTGCAACATCAAATAGTATAGAAAGATTGAGTAAACCCCTGCTTAGTCGATTCACAGTTTTTGAAATTCCAGAAT
>JBEVTH010000422.1:0-1594 GCA_041156085.1 Candidatus Nitrososphaera maunauluensis | reverse complement strand
CTTGTAAGTCACTTTCTATCCATTTGATAATCTTATTAGATATTTTGAGTCTCACTTGAATTTTTTCCATCCTTTTCTATCTTTTTTCGACACTACAACACCTTCAATCAAAGCAAAAAACTTTTTTGAACTTGGTTATCCGAGGAGTATTAGGTCAGCAATTTCCAAACCTTCTTAAGATCTTCTTTTAATGCATTATAATCGTCTAGTTTTCGCCTATCTGATTCTTCAGGTGGAAGATTTTCCAGCAGAGTTCTTTGCTGTTTATCTGCCATGTTATTAACTGAATCCAGAATATATCTAAGATCGTTCTTAGTAATCTCTAATACCACTATTCCGTTAATCTTGTCAACTTTAAGTTCTTTAACCATCTCTTTTACTATCCTCTTCTCTCTAATACATATACACATCGCAAAATATTCTATCCACTATTCAGAAGTAGTGTGTATGCAGCCACTATCGTGAAGAGAATTGATACAATACATAAATTCTCAAAATTCACAGGTATTGTTACTTTGTTTGCATGTAAATGATACTTCGTACTCTTAAATATGCATACTTATTAAATTATTTTTCCCTATCGTTCATGAAACAATAGACCTTAAAGCAGGCCTTTTGTAGGATATGTGTACTGAAATTCGTAATACGACGCGGTCAAGAAAGCAGATAATTTGAATGGAGAGCTGAAGCGATATCTCTACAGTTTTGGTCAAGATAGTAGCATCTTGTTTAATAATAAGAGAGTCTTGAAATTTCGATATAAAATGCAGTATGAAGAATCTATAGCCAAAGTGTTGCAACAAGATCCATTGTCCATCATTTTGATAGGAAATAAGTAATAAAAAGTATATACTTACTCATTAGTATTTGGATATGTTTAATATTTTTAGGAGAATGCTTTATAAATGAAATAAAAAAAGATTAGGATTTTCAAAAATAGAGACGAGATCAGTTGCTAGATTTCTTAGGTGTCTTTTCAGTCATCAAGGCAGATGCAGAAGAACTGCTACTACCTGTCCCACTAGGACTGCTTCCGAACTGCTTACCGGAGGCCGTATTATAACAATCGTCCACCGCAGCCAAGGTTATCTGACCATGTAGTGATCTTATACAGCTAATTAACTGACTTGATGAGCCAGTGGCTCTTTTTGTACTAGCACTGGTTAACGTAGTGGTTGAGGCGTGTTTTTTTGCTAATGCAGAAGCGGTAATACTACCTGCTGTTACAAGTGCTACTGCTGTAACAATGGCAACGATAGCCAATGTTGTTGATGTTTTATTTGTGTAGTGCATCGGTCTTGATATACATACATATCTATTATGATATGTGAAATTGATCATCAAAAGAAATATGTATAATAATATAAAGTAACAATGTCAGTATCACTGCGCAAAGGAGATCAAAATACGAATGGTTTATGTGTTGATCGCTGTAGACCAAGAAGTAGGTTTAGGAATAAGTCATACTTTCTATTAGAAAACAACATTATATTGCATTCTTTCAACACAAACTCAATCTCAATAGATTAAAGGATATGATAATCCATAATGATAATAGTTGTTATGGGTGTTACTACTCATGCTCCTTCTAGAT
>JBEVTH010000421.1:0-1602 GCA_041156085.1 Candidatus Nitrososphaera maunauluensis | reverse complement strand
CAGGCATAATCTTTACAAAAGCCGGTCCGGCTAAGGTTCTAGTAAGTATTGATGCCGTCCAAGGTCAGCCTACGGGTGAATTTGTAGAGAATGCCAACTTTGATGTCGTAGTGTTAGGAGGATAATCATCAAATAGAACAGACTCCTGATTTTAACCTTTTTTCTTTTTTTCTTTACGCTTAAATAATCAGAATTATCAATCAAAATCATCATCTATGTCCCCTAAGCGGAAGGTTTTTTTATTATCAGGAATTTTTGCCTTGTTAGGAATAAGCATAAGTATTATAATTATTGCCATTGGTGGAGGATTTTCTGGTCCTAGTCCTTCAATTATTCACCCACCTACAGCAGACGATTTATGGATAGTGGGTCAGAATATCCATTCAGGAACTATCTTGAACTATTCTCTGACAAGAATTGGAAGTCATAGTTCTCCTTGGAATAGCTTAGGTGAGCACAGTTCGCTGATAGATTCATTAGTGTCTATAAAGTTTGTCCAAGATGAAGGCAATAGCACTAATAATAACAAAGACAATTGGAAAGCAATCATTCGTGTAACTAACGGAACAACACCACGAATTAGCAGGCAAGACACAGTATTATTATCAAAACAACAATTGATTAATGCTGTTCCTATCGATCAAGGTTTTGCACCATATTATGAGCCGATAGAGTCATCTATATTGGAAATTAGAGATATTGCCCTAGGAGAAGCAAAATACCTGGTAATTGGAGCAGAATGGAACTCGATTACTGTGGGTGTAACAACGATTCCTGCAAAGATTCTTGCTCAAGAGAAGATACAGACAAAAGCTGGAATTTTTAGCTCTTATATATTAAGCTATACCATAGGGTCTAAAGCTAGCCACATATGGATATCTCATGACGTCCCTTTACCAATCAAAGCAGATGTATATAATGCTCAAAGCCAACTTCAATATAGTTATGAACTAGTTGGTAAGAAACTGTAATACATATGGCTTCAAGAATGCAATTTTAGGTGAGTCTATTTCAAAATAGAGTTTGCTTCTCCTTTCCAGATTCAGCTAAAATTATCTAAAGTAAACATTTTGCATTAACCAGTCACAATAACTTTTTATCTTCTTCTCTTCTATATTACACCATAAATGGATAGAGCCAGGTAGAATTTCTATTCTACCATTTTCTAAAATTATTTTAATCCCCTCCTTCCCTTCGTACATATATGCATCTTGGGCCTGGATGTTATTGCCAATTACTTCAATCGCTTTTTGTTTTATATCTCCTCTAGGAAGAGGAAAAGTTCTACGAAATTTATCTACCACTATTCCAATGTTTTCAGTTCCATATGAATCAATGTCATGAATCTTTTTTGAATCAGGAAAGTGTAATTGCAAATTCAAATTATAGCGCGATCCCGTGAAATCTGCAAGTTCATTAATCTTTTGATATGCGATAGTTGGACTTTTTTTCAAGATAATATGTAAGGCATTTTTGTTGTTAAGTATATTCGCTCTCAGTTCCTCAACTAGAGCCGAAAATAATACCATATTATAACCAATAATTATACCAATAATTATACCAATATATCATAATATCATAATTACAGTTACACAGGACAGT
>JBEVTH010000420.1:0-1625 GCA_041156085.1 Candidatus Nitrososphaera maunauluensis | reverse complement strand
GAGCTCATGGTGGGAAGAATCAAAAACTCTATTTAATGCCTTTATCTAATATGATATTAAAAACTCTTATTAAAGGAGTACTAGACGATAATTTGTCAACTACGAATATATGTTTATTAGTTAAATAAAGATACTTGACATATAAGAGCCAAGGCAGATAGAATTCTAAGAACTCCGAATATCACAAAATAACAAAACTATTGAAGCCAACATTAAGCAGCATTTCTTACTTGTGTCTCGTAAACTCTTTTATTATTCATCGATATACACTCTTTCATGCGACTGATTATTTACACTGGAAAAGGTGGTACCGGTAAGACTGTAAGTTCATGTTCTACTGCAATGAAACTGGCTGATAATAATCACAAGACACTAGTAATTTCTGCTGATCCTGCTCACACTTTAAGCGATGCTTTTATGATGCCAGATATTGGCAACGAGCCAAAAAAAATCATCCCAAATTTATACGCATTACAGATCGATCCCATGACAGAAATGAACAAACAATACAGTACAATCCTTTCTTATGTCGCATCAATATTTTCCGCAAAAGGAATAGATGAAACTCTTGCCTATGAAATTGCTATGTTACCTGGAATGACTCAAGTATTCTCATTGTTAAAAATTGAAGAAGTTATGCGAACTAAATTATTTGATTCCATGGTTCTCGATATGCCAGCATCTGGAGAAGCTTTAAGATATTTATACTTTCCAAAGTTAGTGGGAAGTATCGGAAGAAAACTTACTGGATTAGCTGGGATTTTCAGTGGGGTTACCAGAATGTTTCAGCAGTTATCAAAAGTTCCGACTCCATCGAGAAGCGTTCTACAAAGTGAAGTAGAACTATTAGATAGGCTTGAAGTGCTGTCAGAAATTATAAGAAATCATGACATAACTAGTATAAGACTGGTTGCAAATCCTGATACATTCAGTATAGAGAACGCTAAAAGAGCGTTCATTTCGGCATCCCTTTATGGGATAAACGTTGATCTTGCTGTAATTAATAAAATCATGCCATTGGGTAGTTCTGATCAATATTATGCGAACTGGGCAGATTTCCAAAGAACAAAACTTCAAGATGCTAAGGCAAATTTCTACCCACTTCCAATAAAAGAGGTCAAACTTCATAATAGTGAATTGTGTGGGATTGAAATGTTGCAAATGAATGGAGAATTGATGTTTGGAAATGAGGATCCCGCAAAGATATTTTATAGCGGAAAAGCATTTGCCTTTACAACTGAGGATTCTACATTGCGAATGACAGTTAAGGTTCCTTTTACTAGAAAGGATGATTTCGATATAGAACGTTATGGTGACCAGATAACAATAAAAGTAAAAAATCCTGTTGGATATCTTGTTAATATTATACCTTTGCCTACCGCCACGATAGGGATGAAACTTGTCAAAGCAAAATTACTTGGTGATGAACTAAATATATTATTTGAGAAGGAGGTATGAGATTATAAAAAATGAAAAGCAGACTATTCGTCACGACTTTACTTTGCTGGACAGATCGTTCATAATTGTCAATGCTCAATACAAAATAAAAGCTAACTACAAGCCATTATTATATCCTTCTCGCATATGGTTTAAATAATATGTAACTTGATTATTCTTAGATAAGT
>JBEVTH010000419.1:0-1630 GCA_041156085.1 Candidatus Nitrososphaera maunauluensis | reverse complement strand
TAGTTACCATAAATAAACAATAAGGCCATAGTATGAAAACGAGGTATGATCATTTCCTACAGAATCAACTAAATATCCATGAATGATGTTACTAATAATGATAATGATAATAATAGTTACTCGGTTTACCTTATTTGTTCTGTGCTTTTATCCGTCGTATATATTTACTCAATGAAGCATCTGTGAGCGGTTTATACAATACCCAATAGCCGTAGCGGTATTATTATCCAGCAAAGAAACTATGGACGCTGTAATGGCATGAATAGATATATAGATATATCTGTACCCTTGGATTTTGGAGTACCTTTTGTTCATAAAATCAGAAGCTATTGCATTATCAATGATATTGTGTCCTTGTAAAAACCTTGCACATTAAGTATCGTATAATCAAATGCAATAAACGTCCACAGATTAGACCAGCGGACAACATCTAGTTGATGCAGATATATTTAGAATCAATGTGCTAGTCACTTTTGCCCCAACAGGTGAGTTAACTTATACATACATAATAGGAAGAACGCAATTATCCTTTAGCAAACACAAAAAGAACATATATACATATTAGAAACTCGGAAGAAGTAATGACCGAGAATATCTACATCCGCTCACTACTGCAAAGTGATCTACCTACAGCCGACCGCATTCTTAGACTAGCCTTTGGTACGTTTGTGGGTCTAGAAGATCCCATGACATTCTTCGGTGACGCAGACATTGTTCGAACACGTTTTTTATCTAATCCATCTGCTGCTTTAGCTGCTGAGATTAATGGTGATCTTGTAGGTTCTAACTTTGCAACGAACTGGGGCAGCGTAGGTTTTTTTGGACCTTTATCAGTACGACCAGATTTATGGAATCGCGGTGTTGCCAAGAGCCTAGTAGAGTCGACCATCGATCTTTTTGATAAGTGGGGTACAAAACATGTAGGTCTATTCACGTTTTCTCATAGTCCAAAGCACATAGGCTTGTATCAGAAATTCGGCTTCTGGCCGTGGTTCCTAACAGCTATTATGTCCAAGCCTGTTGTTTCTGCTACTGAAGTAGATAAAACAACAACATCTGAAAATGCTTTGCATTGGTCTAAATATTCTGAACTATCAAAAGAGAACCAGGAAGCAGAATGCCTTAATGCTTGTCGTGCATTAACTGATTCCATCTATGAAGGGCTAGATCTAAAACAGGAAATAACTTCTGTAAAGTCACAGAGACTTGGCGATACTATATTGCTGTGGGACAGAAATAATATTGATGTAAATGAGAGAAAATTGCTAGGTATAGCTGTATGTCACTTCGGAGCCGGATCTGAAGCAGGAAGTAACACATGCTATATCAAGTTCGGCGCAGTTCAATCTGGATCTGATCCAGGTAAATCATTTGATCAGCTACTAATTATGTGTGAAGAACTGGCTAGACAGCAGGGAATGTCCAGACTTGTGGCCGGTGTCAATACAGGGCGCCATGAAGCTTATCGCAAAATGATAGAATTTGGCTTTCGTACCGATATACAAGGAGTAGCAATGCAAAGATACAATGAACCAATTTACAATAAACGTGATGTCTATCTTATAGATGATTGGCGATAACTAGTATCACATGCATAGGTACAAGATTGTAGCATAACACAACCTTCCAA
>JBEVTH010000418.1:0-1637 GCA_041156085.1 Candidatus Nitrososphaera maunauluensis | reverse complement strand
TAGCGTAGGTTGCTGTTGTGAATCTAGTGGAAAAGTCTGCTTTTGGGGAGGTCCAATGTTTAGAACGTTTGAGCTCTGCGCTACTGCTCGTATATGTGTATTGCCGAGAATACCACCAATTAAGAAGAATGCTAAAGAAAGAGACGAGATTATGACTATTGTGTGGCTCATATATCTAATTACGCAATTGTTATTTATTTGATTTATCAACATTGTTACTATATTTTTGATTTCTATTTAATTATAAGATAATGTTAGCATTATTATAATAACTATGATGATATATGATAGAAATATCTATATCATTCTTCTTCTTTTTGTATGGCATCGTCTATGCTAACAACTGCCAGCTTGAAAAGTACCACTGCATGCAAAATATATGGAATCTAGATTAGCTTAATTCTGCTTCAATATGTTTTATCAATTCCTCTATATCAAATGGTTCTCGGATAAAGCATTCGATATAGTCACTAGGAGTAGCAGCTGAAAATATAGCTATCAGAGCTTGATAATTTACTTCAAATGCAGTCATAAAACAAACCTTATCTTTGTAATCTATTGTTTTAATTCCATGATACAGTTCGTTGCATAAGAATGTCAGAGATTAGGAATGGAAAAAGTACAGATCCTTTCATTGGAAAACTTTTAGAAACATAAACATAACGTTGCTCTTAAACAACAGCCTTACCATCTGCATTATATCTTGTCATTTTATTTGTAGCAGTTCTTCATGAGGGAACAATTAATACATAAGTATCTTAGCTATAGATGATACTACGGCGTATTTGCTTAGGTAAGTTAAAGGTCTAGATGCTGCTAAATTGTGTTTAATTCGTGAACCTTCCACATTTTAAACAATAATAATAATTCGTTATTGTTTTCCTTTTTTCAATATCCGAATAAGTACCTCGATCTTTTAATTTAGGAGCAATTTCTTTGTTGTAAATATCAAATCAAATATTACGGTGTTTCTAGCGAGTAATTAAGTACAGCATTTTCAGATGGTGGCCCAGTACATTTTAGCCAAAAGTACTTTGACCCAACTATTGAAGCTACATCACAAGTTACAAGATTGGTAGGCACAGGTGAATTAGTAGAGCCGTCTATTATGGACAGGACTTCCTCATACCCTTGCCTTTCGTCTCTATGTATGACGTACACCATATTAGCGATACTATTTACAATCATATTTGAAACTTGATTCATAGGAATGGTATCTATAACCTTATTTGATGTGGCATTTATTACTGATATAGAATTGGGTCCTTGCACATACATCGTGTTTGTATATGAATTTAGCGATATATCATAGGGGGACCCTCGTACTGCAATAGTACCTGTAACCTTGTTTGATCCGGCATTTATTACAGAGATAGTGTTTGAATCCCAATTCGCTACATAAATTGTATCTGTCTTTTGATTTAACAAAGTATTTGATGCACCACGTCCGACTGCAATTGTATCTATTATCTTATTTGATGTCGTATTTATTACCGAGACAGTGCCATTAGGCTTTGATGCATAGGGACTTCCTGCATTAGTCACGTACAATGTGTGATGGAGATCATCGACTACCATGTCTGATGGGGTATTCCCTACCTCGATATTCCTTATTAGCTGATTTGTTCCGGCATTTA
>JBEVTH010000417.1:0-1640 GCA_041156085.1 Candidatus Nitrososphaera maunauluensis | reverse complement strand
TCCTAAAACTAGGCTGTGTGACAAACCCAACCATTCAGCTATTACCTTATATCACTAGTAGCAAGTTGGGATTGATAATATTCTTCTTCCTTTATCTCTGTAGAAAGGAAATTCTTGAATTCGGATATTGTTCCCATGATAACTCGTGGCCTGCTATTACCAATTCTAATTTGTGCATACTTGAACCCAAGAAATGATTCTATATCTTGCATAGTTGGTAGGTTCATGCTATTACCCTTGTATTCCTTAAGTTCATCTAAGATTTGTCTATAGATTATGATATCGTCGCAAGTTCTTTCTATTTTTCCACTATCATGATTAACCACCTTCGAAATTCTCTTAATATAGGGTATGAAGTCATGATCCAGCAGCCATTCTAACCGTTCGTCCAATCTTCTATTTTGGATTATGTTTACACGCTTATCATCTTCGGTTTGCAACGTTTCAGTTCCTTCAAACGTCCTTAGGTGCCTTGTGTATAGATTGTTTATTGTGTCCTCTAAAAATGTCCTCAATATGCTGATAGAATCCTCCTTGCTTTGAGCAATTTGATCAAGCGATACATAGAGGTCAATCCATTTTGGTATATCTCTATTGACTGCTTTATAGAATTCTCTTATCAATACCTTTACTGCATTATGCCAGTTTCCTGAGCAGCCACCCTCTTCGATAGGTTTGTTTATGTCCAATAGTAGGTGGGGGTTTTGATCTAAGATGTAATTTACAATCCAGTCGCCCAAGTATTTGAGCTTGTATCGATTGTCGTTGAACAGATTTGTAAACTGCTCCATTAATTTGGCATGCAATGGATTGCTAGGATCTAGCTGATCAGTAGTTGAATATGGTATAGGTGGATATCTTCTTTGAAATCCTGTATCTGAAGGGGGCGGTGAATTTCCAGTCAATATTATATTTGAAAGTGCAGTGATAAGTGACATTGATCTTTTGCCAGCACCATTATTACCGTTAAAAAATCCCCCTCTTGCTTGAATATTTTCTCGTAGTGTTTTTAGCAATTCGACTAGACTATACAATCTGGGATCAGTACCTAGCGCACCAACTTCATTTATTAAAACTGGGTAGGTGCTAGTGCTTGCAATCTCTCCAAGTCTTGCTGCCGTATTAGCCATATCAAATGGTATGCCGTCTGGATTATTCATAATATAATATCCATAAACTGATAGTGCAATCTTTCCTAGTGTTGTCTTTGTTGCATTGGCACTACCGTAAGCAAACAACCCTTGCATAAATGGACATTCAAGCTGCTTTAATACAAAACTCCAAGGAGCCATAGCACCCCATTTTATAAATGTGGGTAAGAGTTCTGGTCGTTGATTGAAATATTCAGTGTATAGTTTATCTATAAAGTCAATGCATTCGATTATCTGTTGTGTTGAGGGCATTGGGTGTTTAATTGCATGTTTAGCTTTATCTGTCGCCATTGTTATCTTCCCATCTACAAGATAGAATCCTGCAGTATTTACAGACCTGTCTATTATAATACGCCCGTCCTGTCGAAATGCATCCATAATACTAATTAACACATCTTTAGATCCATATGATTTCAAGACATAGAACTTGTCGATTAATCTTGCAAGTATTTCGTCTATAGTCCCTGTTAATGCAAACACTTCACCTTT
>JBEVTH010000416.1:0-1640 GCA_041156085.1 Candidatus Nitrososphaera maunauluensis | reverse complement strand
TAGTGATTTCTTTTGACTTTAATTTTGACTTATCTAATATCTTTATGTTATCCACCAATATCTATATGATAGAGTGAGATATAAGTTAGTATTCTGTTCGGCTAACGCTTCTTGATAACTTGCTAAACTCATGATCTTTTTACATTGCTGCAGAATAGCGTCTTGTGTGTTACATTCATTACAGTTAGGACATATTTTGGGCTTAGACCAAGATCTTGCCACATTGATTTGTTTGTATGCCTGGTCATGTCTCAATCGGCATGAACAGTTGGATAGGTCATAATATTGGTATGAAGCGATATTAACATATCAAAAATATTCTATATGCCTTAAATGCTATACTGTATCTATGAAACAAGTGTCTGACAAGAATAATAATGCTAATAGTCTGCTAAAAATAGATCAAATTGACAATAATAACAATATTATAGATGACAAAAAGAAAGAACAGGCCGGAGATGATTATGATGTCTTTGATGTGGCAATAGTTGGTGCTGGGTTTGCTGGATTATCTGCAGCCTTGTTACTTGGAAGATACCTCCGTCCAACGGTAATTTTTAATGGTGGAAAAACAAGAAATTATATGTCTAATCATGTCCATGGATACTTGGGATTTGAAAATTCTTCACCAAAACACTTTCTTAAAAAAGCATGGGAAGATGTATTACAATACAGCTCAGTTAAAGTAATTAAAGAAAAAATTTATACAATTGAAAAAATCAACAACCAGTATTTTTTACTGAAAACAGAAGGTCAAAAGAGAACATCTGTCAGATCAAGGTATATCATAATTGCAACAGGAATCAAGGATGTAAAACCCGCTATAAAGAATTTTGAAAAGTTTGATGGGAATGGAGCTTGGCACTGTCCACATTGTGATGGATTTCAAACGACTAACAAGAAATTAGCAATAATTGCTTCGGGGAAGGAGAGTATATCATATGCAAAAGAATTCTTGGGTTGGACAAAAGATATCATAGTTTTTGTACAACAAGGAGGAGAAGCACGTAATAAGTATCAATTAACAGATGACGAAAAAAGTGAAGCCGCTGCATTGGGTATTGACATAGTTGAAAATGACAGTGTGATTGAAATTATTGGCGACCAGGAAGGAAAACCTACCAGAGTTCTTTGCAAAAGTAAGAGACTTTATGATGCAGAAGTAATATTCTACCACCTTGGTTTTGATGTCCAAAATGAACTTGCAGAACAGCTTGGGTGTGAACTTGATGAAGGGTATATTAAAGTAAATACCATGCAACAAACAACTGTACCCAATGTTTATGCGGCAGGTGATATAGATACAGATAGACATTACGTTGTGCTGGCTGCAGCAAGCGGTGCACTGGCAGCAATATCGATTTATGAACAAATGTTAAGAGATGCAATTAGAATATTAAAAACAGGGAATTAAAAATTATCTGTATAGATAATTACATCAGTTTCCCCTTGCAAACAATCAATTCCTGCGTCTTTTTAAACTTTGATTGGGTTGATTTTACAAATTGTCCTCTTTGTCACCGTGGAGTTGTTATTTGAATAAGCCAACAGCAATACTCAAATAACGAAGTGAATTGGTTGAATCAAACAGGTGCAACATGAACGCGGAGAATTTGAAAGGAGCCTGAAACTGGTCCAAG
>JBEVTH010000415.1:0-1640 GCA_041156085.1 Candidatus Nitrososphaera maunauluensis | reverse complement strand
GCTTTACTGGTATCACCGCTTACTATCTTGTCTGATATATCACTGATTAATGACTGATTTTTAAGTTTCTCAGCAAATACGACTTCATTTATTGGGAGCATACTAATAATAATAATCGACAACAAAAGTATCGTCGTTGCGTAAATAGCGTTTTCATTCTTCTGACAAATACTACCGTTCAACTCCTAGACGAAGTGAAACTAACTATTTAGGAGCAATGATTATTTGTACTGTTTCTCAATATAATGTACTTCAGATGTGACTATTCTTAACTGATATCGCATGTAACTATTATCTATACAAATTAAAAATGCATCTGATACTATCTAGGAGCAGTATCAGGTAGCGGGTTTTCATCGCGTTGCGCATTTTTTTATTATTGATTATTGTGATGATGATTTATTTGATACTGCTTAAATATGTAGATCTATCATTGCTATCCGACATAGACAATTGAACAGATCAATTAGAGTTGTCGAAAATGATAAACAAATTCGGAATTCCAGGAGGGAACAAGTTGCAATTCTTGCAAGTGTATTAATGGTTGCCGTAGTAGGGTTTATAGCATTTTTTTCTACACTAGTTGCTTATGGACAAAGTTCAACAGGGGCAGTATTTTTGAGACAATCAATTATGCCGCAAGCCAAGCTAATTTACAATAATCAAAATTACGATATGTCTCCATTTGTATCTGTAATCAATGGACAGTTATCTAAGATTCATTTTCCGGCGGATTCAGAAGATATTCCCGCTGCTGTTCTTTTAAATATAAAGCAAGGCGATATTGTGAGTTTTCAATTTAGCCAAAAGCCTGTCAAAATTGATGCATTCGCCGTAGATTACGAGGCACAACCTGCTGAATTATATGGACTAAAGAGATTGGGATTAAATACATTTCAAATACTAGGACCGCAAGGATCACAAACAATTGAAGCGCAAGTATTGTTTGCTGATGGTCACTATGTCTCATATGATCTGCCCGCATATATACACCCTCCAGGAGCGCCAGCGCGTCTTGACATCAATAAAATTACAAATAGTCAAAGTCAAACAATGGCTTCGCCCATATGTGGTAGCCAAACTAAACTTGATGTTATGGGAGTCACAGCAAGTATTCAAAATAAGCTTACCAATAACATTCCTGTAAATGTCTTGGATAACAATCTGGGTACTGTATGGTCTCCTAGAGGCATAAATGTCTTATCCTTTGCGAAGTCTCTAATAAAGAATCCTCTTAATTCCATTGTTAACAACAATCCTTGGCTCCAGTTAGATCTGGGAAAAGAACAATTGGTTTGCATGCTCGGAATTGCATTTTCCGATGCCGATAAAACGATTTCATCTTTTTCCATACAAACCTCTACTGATGGGATCCATTTCAAAGACGTTGGAAGTGCTCAAACCAGCCCAATAGCTCCACGTGGATTATTATATTGGTTCCCTGATCTCCCAGAGTCAGCTAGATTCGTCAGGATCAGTAATTTGGGAAGTATAACTACTGGAGCTCCTGCTTTAGATGAAATAGCGGCAGCTGGCAAGAATAAATAATCTTGATAATACATCCTACGAGAGCTTTGAAGGCGGCTAACGCGCTTAAATGTTGATGGTAGCACCAGTTCATAACCGCTCAAGTCCAGAGA
>JBEVTH010000414.1:0-1646 GCA_041156085.1 Candidatus Nitrososphaera maunauluensis | reverse complement strand
TTTGAAAGTAAGAATGATATTGTATTGTGTCACAAATTAGATTGAAGCAAGTTGATTTGATCTTTTACTATCAAGATATCTGACATCATTATTCTTCTGATCTTTCAATTTCAATCTCATTGATTCCATTGTTCGAAGCAGTAGATTCCTTTTTTTGCAGACCAGCAAGAGAACGAAACTCTATGTACGTGGTTATTGAAGTTCATGGTGATAGAATATGGGCTGAGAACAAAATAATAATCAAGTCCATGTTTCATATCTGATTAAATATTCTCTGCAATCTTTTATTGTCAAAAATTGCAATACTTTCATCCCCGTTTCATCTTATGCCTAAGAGTATCTATTTTTTCATAAACTTAATTTTACATAATAGAAGGTATTACAGAAAGGGAAAAATCATGAAGAGTCTACTTTTATTTCAAAACAAAATACAATTGATTATTTTTCAATGTCTAGAATTTGTTCAGTACGACCCTTAACCCAAAATACTTCTCTGTGGCAAGCATGGCCTCATTGATATCCTGAAGAGGATATCTGTGGCTTATTATTTTCGATAAATCAATTTCTTTGTTAGCAGCAAGTCTAACAGCCTGTTGTATCATGCGAGGTGTAGAACTAAAACTCCCAGTAATAGATATTTGATGGTAATGCAACACATTGGGATCTAATGAAAAAGATACATTAGGCGATTTTGGCATCCCAGCAAAGATATTAATTCGTGAATTTTTCGCTGCAATTTTTATTGCAAGGTTAAGGGATGCTGGGTTACTAGTAGCAACTATGATCACGTTAAAACCAATTCCGTCTGTAAAATCCAACACCTCTTCCATATTTTCCTTAGCGTCATTATCACTTCTATCATTAGCAAATAATACTGTCGCATCCGCTCCCATAGTTTTTGCTTTTTGTATTCTTTGTGGTATTCTACCTAAAATCATTGTTTTTGCACGATCTAATCTTTTTATTAGTTGAAGATGAAGTAATCCTATAGGCCCGTCTCCAATTATAGCTACTCTATTTTGCTCATTATTTCTAACAACTGGGCCTATGTGATAAAGCCCGTTAAGACAACATGCTAGTGGTTCGAGCAAGGCTGCTTCCTCATCGCTTATGCTGTTAGGTACTAACACTAGGCCTCCGATCTTGAGTATCTCTTCTGGAATTCTTACGAATTCTGCAAAACCTCCGTTAACGCTGGAACCTATTTCCTTAAGGTTGAGGCAAAGGTTGTATTGTTTATAGTGGCAATAAATACAGTTCAAACACGGTATTATTGGACAAACAGCAACTCTTGAACCAGATTTTATTGTTGTACTAGTGCTTCCTTTCTCTTCTCCTTCATAACCTGAGGTAGAAACAACTACGTCTCTGTCAGTTTGACCGCAAATTTCATGTCCAAGTATTATAGGCGGACTAACTTTTTGGTGGCCATTCCTATATACTCTAACGTCATATCCGCACACAGCGCAGGCTTTTACTCTCAGCTGAGCTCCTTTTTCATAATTATTGTCATGAACATCACAATATACATCGTGACTGACTTTTATATTGCTAGGACCATAAAATATGGCTGCATGCATTTTGGTGTTGGTATTATCATTATTCTTCTTTTAGAGTGTTAGCTTTAGATACCTTAGATTTGATCT
>JBEVTH010000413.1:0-1648 GCA_041156085.1 Candidatus Nitrososphaera maunauluensis | reverse complement strand
ATTGATATGCATAACCAAAGTATTACCTATTCTGCTGTTAAATGAACAGAGCCCAATTTACCATACTATCCTTTATATTCGTCATGGAGTTCTATCGTTGTTGTTGACAGCATACGGGAAAAGAAAGGACTACAGTATTACGTAATACTGATGTAATAAATGCACTTCTGCAGATTTTCTCTAATGCACAATCTAAAATAGAAATTTTACCAAGGCTATTTACAAAATTTGGTTCAAGGTCTTCGGAGGATACTGGATTAGGACTGTATATTTCCAAAAACATCATAGAAGCTCATGGTGGCAAGATGTGTGCCGAGAATAATAGTAGTGATGTTGCTAGAGAAAGAAGAAGAAGAAGAAGAAGAGGAGCTACCTTCTGTTTTAGTCTGCCACTAATAAATGAGCCAATCACCAAGAAGGAAGGACGACGTGAATAATTATTGTTGCATAAATCCAAAACATTATTTTCTAAATATGAAGTTCTAATTAAATATACACTCGTACCATCAATTCCCCTTTCAATTATAGCAATTTTATCTGCTAATCCTAACACTTGGAGAGCTTCTGAAATTCACCATTTCTACATAGAGTTGATTGCAGTAATACTTGCAGCTGTGCTAGCATTCTACTATCTTTTAAGAGCTCGTACATTTAATGATAAATTCAGTCTTTTTGTTGGAATAGGGTTTCTGACAAGTGCTTTAATCGATGTATTGCATGTAATAGTATCCTATATTGCATTCGATAACCCTGTATTTCTAAAATATTTTATTCCTCAGACATGGTTTGCTGGAAGAATATTCCTAAGTGCCATGTTGGTAATGGCAATTGCAAAATACCCTACTTTATCATCGTTATCATCAAATCAAGTCGCAGAAAGAGAACAGCCAGAAACACCGAAGCAGTATGAAGTAGTAAAAGGAGAAGAACAGCAGCAAAAGCAACAAAATAGATTACAAAAAACTGTAATAATCTATTTGACAACTCTTGTAATACTTGCAGCAAGTGTTGCCATAAGTTCCCTATTCTTTGTTTTACCTGCTAGCGTCGTAGATGACTATTCAATACACAGGCCTTATGAGATACCACCGCTTGTACTATTTGTAGTTGCTCTATTTTATTTTTATAAAAACCACCTGTACAAGAGAAATGATGTTTTCTATAAAGGGATATTGGGCTATCTAATAGTAGATATCTTTTCTCAAATTATAATGTCTTATTCGGCTGCACCATTCGACACAGCACATAATGTAGCTCATGTTCTAAAAGATGCTGGTTACTTTATTAATATTATAGCACTTGCATTATCAAGTATCCAGTATAATGAATTGCTGAAGCAAAGTAATGAGAGATTAAAAGAAAGGGAAGAAATAATTCGTATTCAATATGAAAGGCTAAAAGAATCAGATAAGATGAAAAATGAATTCATTAATGTAGCTGCTCATGAGCTAAGAACTCCTATTCAACCCATACTTGGCTTAACTGAAATACTTCGATCTAAAATAAAAGATAGGCTGCAACAAGAATTTCTAGATGTCACTATCAGAAATGCAAGAAGACTGCAAAGACTCACAGAGGATATACTGGACGTATCAAAAATTGGAAGTCAGTCACTCAATCTGAAAGATGAGTCATTCAACCTAAATGA
>JBEVTH010000412.1:0-1658 GCA_041156085.1 Candidatus Nitrososphaera maunauluensis | reverse complement strand
TAATATCTCTAAGAGACATTCTCAGTATCTTTGCAATATCACGAGTACTCTTACCTTGATTGTATAACTCTAAAACTTCAATTTCGTTAGACTGATAACCATCATTACTTGACATATTCTCTTTATTTTCTTACTAATGGATGGAACGCACTTAGCTATATCTTTTGTTACCTTGATACCAATTGATACCGTTGTTGTTACCTTGATATCTCCTGATACCAATGCACCAAAATGACGAGGGAGAAAAGGACCAAATCACTACAGTGTATAGGGCCTGTGAAATTTCTAATAGAGGTGTATAGCCAGAGAGATGCAATAGAGAAGATGTTTGCAAAATAGAACGACTTCCAATTGAATCAATAAAGTAAACGATTTATACCCTAACTATTGGTAATCTGTTTTGCAATCCTTATAGAATGCTAACACTGCAGCTTTCAAGTCTTGGCTGAAGCTTACGCCATCCGGTAAGCTGGTGCTTCTTAATTCATCAGTTTCAGTCGTGGAGAAGCCAAGTGGAATGCATTTAGTCTCTTTTGTGTATTTAATGATACTGGCTTAAGAGAGGGACGAATTGTAGTAGTTGTGTGGTTCATAAGCTACCATTGTTGATCACTCTCTTGTATTTGGAAGATAACCTTATCTACTATTACAACCACTACCATGAAAGTATTTTAGAGATAGCAAATAACAAGAAACATAAAAATGTCGTTAGAGTTAGTTATAAATTGTCAACAGAGAATTTACTTCTGACATGACATGGATCAAGAAAAGACTAATAATATAACGATTAAAGCATTCCTTTATAATAAAAGGGCGCGATATGAACACGACATAAGTCAAAGTGGCTTTGATCTACGCAAAGATGAGGTTAACGCGTTAATTAAAAAGATAACTGAATCAGAAAGTCAGATGTATGATAGAAGGAAGAAAATCGAAGGTTTTGATATTATTGTAGCCGATGGACAAGCGCCAATACTAGTAATGGAAGCTATTGATTCGTATATACTAGGACATTTTAACGCAACTATGGCATTATCCGATATGGCAGCAGAGAGGTTACTTTATGATTTTATCGACTTTGTCGATATCAAAATACAGGATAGATCATTGAATAGTGAGCAAAAAAAGATTCTATACAATCTGCCTTTCAATAGGTTGATAGATTTTTCTGGAAATTAGGATCACTTAATGAAAAAACCAAGATTAACTTGTTCAAGATCTTAAGCAATCGAAATGAATACATCCATCCTCAACAACAAATGGGAAACAGCCCGGAAGTTGCGATAAAAGTTCTAAACTGGCTTTGTGAAGTATTAGAAGAAAAGTTATCACTTTTTAAGTTCTATGATATAAAAGATGGTACATTCGTTTTGAAAAATGAGTATCAAAAAGATAAATAAAGATTATCAGGCTCATGGACATCATTGAAGGCAAAGCTAAGAAACAAATGACATGATATATAGTACTGAATTTAATGCAGTTAAATTAAGTTAAAACATTAAAAGATTTCATTATTCACTTCTTGCTCTTTGTCTTCATGTTCTTCCTCTTCATTTTCTCTTATCATAGTCGTATTACTTGTGTCTCTGTTATCTGTTACTTCTTTCTCGATATCTTCATTTTCATTTATCTTTTTATTTTTATTTCTGGCTTGACTA
>JBEVTH010000411.1:0-1661 GCA_041156085.1 Candidatus Nitrososphaera maunauluensis | reverse complement strand
GATGATGATATATCTGAGTCTTCTAAACAAAAGACACAGTCTTCTTCATACTAGCTGGGAAAAATTTTAAATAGTATTTCTCAGAACTCCTTTCTTTCGTAATACCTGGTAGTCTCTACCTGCGATACTACAGCATGGTCTACTGTAGAGTAGAGTTCTTTTCATATAAAACCTTAGAAAAGGATTGTTAAGATCTTTTAATATGCGACTTTATCTTATCTTGTAATTCTGGAGTCATTATCTCTTCTACTTTATAATGATGATCCTGTACTGCATGTTGTTCTGCATTTTTCATAATTTCTTGTTCTGTTTCACCTTTGCATACATAGTCACAATCCATTCCTACGTCTCTACACGATACTGTTAACATTTCTTCCTTTAACTGGCTCCATGATATTAATAAGCTTATATTTGAAAATGAAAACTTATGATTTGAAACTTCGATACGTAATACTTTGGAACATACTGCAAGCAAATTTGTTGCTACCAACCCCAAAAAGGGCCATGATTTGATAAGTCTTTTTATTACTAATGATCTATCTAATTCAATACCTAGTAGTAGCCATCTCTCCATGATCCTTTTCCTCCTCCATCTGATGATCCTTTTTCAGTAAAGATGATTATGCCCATAACTAACAGTATACCTCCAAATATAGCTATTATGACGGCTATGTCTGGAGTGTACGAAATAATATTTGCATTGATATTTACTTTTGAGCACGTTTGAGAGACGACATTTGACACTGCAGGAATGTTGCACGCTATTTGAGCTAGACTGGCTAAAGGTGCTGTATTAATAGCCCAAAAATACATAAAAATTCCCAGTATCAATAATATTAATCCTTCTATGATAGTATTGCCTCCTGCAAGCATTGTTGATTTAAAAAAAGGATCTATCGTATATCTTATGCTGGTAAGTTTTGTTCATGTAGTAGGGTTCTTCAGAGGCAGCTATCTCATTGGATATATTCAACGTTATTATTAGAAGACAATAATAATAACATCACGTAGTCTAGCAATACGTCCGTATTAGGTATACTTAATGGTCCTCTGAACATCTTGAGAACTGATCAGAGTTAAGAGGTGAATTCACAAAATAGTCTATCGTTTAAACGCTAACTTCTCTCCGCTATTATTCCCTCTTCCGTTATCATCACATCACCATTTTTTGAGCTGACTTTGTTGTACATCATTCTTTTCCCATCTGGTAAAATGATATAATTTTGGGTTGCGATTAACTTAAATTCCTTAAAATAAAATATCCCGCTTACAAGAATTGTCTTCTTATCCAAAATTCTCGATTGGATTATATTTTCGCCTTCCTTGTTATTTATCAAAATATAATTTCGCTGATTGTATTTTTGAATCAGTTCTTTTTCAAGATATGTACACATATTTTTTTCTATTCTGACTATAACATTATCACCAGTTGAGTCAAGTATTTCTGTAGTCAAATAGGGTCCGTTATCATCTTCACTCAGGTAAAATAGAATTTTGTCATTAATTTTAACTGACTGTGGACTGTCATAGACAAAATTATTTCCAAACAAGAGAGTATATGACATATGGTTACAGATATTATTTTGACTGTACTAATTATTTTTTACATAATTATAAGTGAGAATGAATTAGTACGATATAAAATAATAGTGTATTCACAC
>JBEVTH010000410.1:0-1673 GCA_041156085.1 Candidatus Nitrososphaera maunauluensis | reverse complement strand
GGTTTATTAACCATATTCTTTATTTCAAATTTGACCGAAGAATCTGTCACCTCAAATATTGCATCCTTTCTGATAGTATTTTTCAGAGCGGAGCTAAGGTATCCTTCAAAGAATTTCGATCCGGTTCTCCCTAATCGATGTCTTATTACAATGGTCCGACTAGCAGGTTGAGACACTTCATCGTAAGTACCGAGATGACCATATCTACAGATTATTTTTTCAATATATTCTAGCATAGATTGTTCAGTCAGATCTTTTTTCCAGAACATTATCGTATCGACAGGTACTGTTTCGCCCAATTTAGCACCTAACTTATAGAGATAATCCTCATCTCGGGATTCAAGCAAAGATATTAGTATCTCGCGGTTGACAACAATCATATCTATCTTAGATAAATACCTAGTAAACTCACTATACCTTTTCAAGATGATGCCAACCAATGCGTTTACAGAAACACCCATTCTTTCTGCTTCTTCATCTAGAATTTTTGATAAATCAGTATCAAATCTAAAGGACCTCGTTACGGTTGCAGAACGCGCATCTCCGGTTATATTTGGTGTCATGTTAATGCAATTTAACCTATTTAATCCGACTGTAATAAAGAAACTGTAAATGTACAATATTGAATACATCTGTAAACATGTTCCCTATATTGACTACAAGTTATTTAATGGCGAGAACGATCGATGAAACAAGAACCAGCAACTCCCTTCAAAGCTAGTAACGAAGTATGCGGACTTTGCAAAAGCAGGGCCTTAGTCTTTGACGCAGAAACTAGCGAAACTGTTTGTAGTTTGTGTGGAATGGTAGTTCGTGACAATAACGAGTCATTAGGACCGGAATGGAGGATTTATTCAGGTGACGATATTGAAAGTAAGAGTCGTACTGGGATGCCAACCTCTTTAGCGTTCCATGATATGGGCCTATCTACGTTCATATCTTACTCAAACGTAGACGCAAATGGCGCTGCAATTAGTCCTGAACAGATGAGTAAAGTGCAGAGAATGCGACGATGGAATAAAATCTCTAGTAATAATAGAAGTTATCACCGCAACTTAAAGAATGCTTTTGCTATTTTGAGTTCAATAAAGGATAAACTTTCGTTAAATGATGCGCTAATAGAAAAATCAGCATACAATTACCGTAAGGCACTTGATAAGCGAATTATTAAAGGAAGATCAATTCGAGCCCTCGTGGTCGCATCAGTCTATGCAGCATGTAGGGAATTGAACATCCCTAGAACCCTTGATGAAATTGCAGAGACAGCAAATACTGATTCAATATTCGCTGGAAAATGTTATCGATTGCTTGTAAGGCATTTAAAGCTTCATTTGCCTATAATCGATTCTAACGTATATCTTGCCAAAATAGCTAATAAAGCAAACGTAAGCGAAAGAACATATAGAATGGCTCTTGAAATGCTGACGAAAATAAAAGAAAATCCTATCTCTCATGGCAAGGATCCCAATGCTCTGGCTGTTGCAGTACTATACGCTGCATGTATAAAGGAAAATGAAAAAGTCAGCCAAGCACAGATTGCCGTTGCCGGAGACACAAGCATAGTAACATTAAGAAAAAGGTTCCAGGATGTTAGAAAGATCTTTCCATGATGGTTTTACCATCTAGAAGACGAGACATGCATGGTTTTGTAATAGCGGCTCAAAGGTGAATGT
>JBEVTH010000409.1:0-1684 GCA_041156085.1 Candidatus Nitrososphaera maunauluensis | reverse complement strand
GCGGGCCCGTCGGGATTCGAACCCGAGACAGCCGGATTTCTTTCCTGAGATAAAAGTCCGGTACTCTACCTGGCTGAGCTACGGGCCCTATTACAGTTACGCTCCTATATAGCATAATTTAATTTTATACATATGTGCGCAAATTTTTCTGATGATCTACCATGATTTAGGAAAGGACATTATACTTTAAAATTTCGCGATCTGTCATCTGGATATTAAAATATCAGAAATAATTGGTTGTGAATTATCAAATTTACAAATATTATTCTAAATTCATTGAGTATGTATTGTACTTGCTAATTGACTTAGCACTCGCTAAGAAATCGCTTTGTTCGTTTAAAACCCTTTTAACAAAATGACCAATCAACAGATAATTTCACGATATCGATTGATTGATTTGGATTGGAAATAATGTCTATAAATCAAATATAATACTAACATTGAGTAATTATGATATAGATGAACCGCATAATATTAGTAGTAAGGTTTAGCTTAGCCATATCGTCTCTTTTCTTAGTATCATTACTAATTGGCAGTCTTATCGGGAATGTAATGGTGCAAGCAACAGGACAGAGTGTCAACAATGCATCACTTTATACACCGACTAATAGCACTTTGAATATAGGATCTCCACATAAAGTGACTATCCCATTCCATTCACAGCAGCAGCCTACCCTACTGTCAGAGGCGAAGAAACAACAATTAATGCAAAGTCATCCTCACAGCCCACCACTACCATCATCAGGTAAACCCATTCAAGGCCCAGCACCTGGAACTCAAACATCACCTTGAATACTATGGGCTTGGAATTAGACAGGCAGTACTATATGGATAATGTGTTTCTTCAACCATGTAGCTATAATGCTTTTTAGTACTATTGGGCCAAGAATTTTAGTATCATTGCATTGACCATGTCAGCATACAAATAATAGCAGGTAAACTTACGAAGGAATACTATGAGGAATTATACGAAGATATGAAAAAAGAGACCTCAAAAATGCTTGATGATATAAAGAATCACGCATGGTTGTAAACAGTAAGGGTAACACAAAACCATACCCATCATCTGCTTGTGTTACGGTTGTTCCTCAGGTAATAATAGGAAATCCAGCCGAAGTTATTATAGATATTTGCAATAATAAGGAAAAAGTGGATTTGATAATTATGGGAAGCACAGGTTTAAAAGGAATTTAAGATTAGTGTTTTAGGAAGTGTTTCTCATAAAGTATCCGAAAATGCCAATCGTCATGTAATGTTTGTTCATTAATTACTAATGTAGCAACTTATAATAGATAATCAAACATTGTGGACAACTATTTAAGTTGCAAATACGCAAAAGCTACTTTTATTCAATTGATCTCATTTTCTATAGCCGCTGTGAAAGCCTATTATAATTCAGGTAAACCTGATCTCTTGATGACAGATCACTTCTTAAAATTCATAGCTAGTATTGCGATGGCTACGATCCTTATCTGGACATTTTCTGCTATGACGGTGGTCACCGCAAACTCCCTTATACAAAAATCAATGTCAGAAAATGTATCTACATTAACATTAGGAAGCCCAATCTATATATCACATGACAAAGTTAGAAATCCAATAGAAGTAGACGTGAATGGAAGTAAGGCTTTATTAAGTTCATTTTCAGGTAACGCAACAATAAAAGGTATATCTATTATAGAGG
>JBEVTH010000408.1:0-1689 GCA_041156085.1 Candidatus Nitrososphaera maunauluensis | reverse complement strand
GGACAGAAGCGATTCAATATTCCAGCCCATATATTATATTATACACCTACTTCACTAATGTTCCAGAAACTAAAAAATCTGATATTAATAGTCATAGTAGTCACGTTTCAGTTATAATCTTCTCATAGTAGAATATAAATATTGAATGACTCGATAATAAATAATCCCCATGTTTGGATACCGTTAATTCTCATTATGAGTAGAACTTGAATATATATCATACTACTATTAGGGTAGTATTATGGAGTATCAAGTGACAACTGTAGGTTATACGTATAAAGGGCAGATAATTGTAGAATAGAGATCACGGTAGTGAAAGCGAGATCACAATACACAAATATCTCTATAAGTAGGCTGTGCAAATGCAAATAACATGAAATTGGTTACAGTAGCTGGAACTAGGCCCGAAATAATCAAACTAGCAGATCTCATTCCATTACTTGATGAGTTTGATCATTCTCTTCTATACACTGGACAGCATTATTCGCATAACATGAAGGATATTTTCTTTGACGAATTGAACCTAAAAAAGCCAGCTCACGATCTAAAATGCAACACTTCAGACATAGATATTCTGAGGGTTAAGGTGCTAAAGACTTTGAAGGTCATTAATCCTGGTTGCGTAATCGTATACGGTGATACTAGTTCGAGTCTAGCAGCCGCACAGGCTGCAAAGGAGATCGGAAGCAAGGTGATACATATAGAGGCTGGTGTTAGGGATTTTGACATGGCTGTGCCTGAAGAAGGCATAAGAATACAGATAGATTCAATGGCAGATTATTTATTTTGTCCCTCTGCTCTATGCAAGACTGCCCTATCTTACGAAGATACAGTAGGGACGATCTACCTAACTGGCAATTTGATAGTAGATGTATGTAGAAGGTTATCAGATATAGCTATCAAACAATTCCAAGAGAGGATCGGTGATGATCTGCCAAGTGAATATCTACTGCTGACAATTCATAGACCCGAGAATTCTGATGATCCCATCAAGCTAGAAATGCTCAGAAAGCATTTAGAAAAAGTAAGATATAGAGTAATCTTTCCAATACATCCTAGAACTAAGAATAACCTTGCAAGATTTAATATAAAGTTGCCTTCCAATGTCATCTCCATTGAGCCGGCAGGTTATTTACAATTTCTCTATCTTCTCAAAAATTGTAAGTTGGTTCTAACTGACTCGGGTGGAGTACAAGAGGAGGCTATCATTTTAAAAAAGCCATGTATAACATTGAGACACACATCTGCAAGGTGGGAAACAATACTTCTTAAAGCAAACATATTGTTTCCTCTAGACAGAAATGGTTCTTTAAGTGATGTCATTGAAAGCATGATTCCTGCAAAAATAAATCACAATCCGTATGGAGAGAACGTTGCAAAAGCAACAATGAAGATAATAGAGAAAACCATTATAAATGGTGTTTAGAATTAGATTTAATCATTAGCTTGTCAGTGAGTTGTTTTGAAGAATGTCTCGTATTTTAGTAGTAACGAAATCATTATTTCTTATATTCTTTATTTTATCTTCTATGACCATTACGATCTTAGTCAATATTATGTCAGCGTATGGAAGTCTTTATGATGATTTTAATAATGGCACCTATACATTAGCTGACGGGCAAACATCTCCAAACGGAAGATGGCAGAACGATTACAATGGCGGCGGATCTTCAGGGGTTAAGATTGATG
>JBEVTH010000407.1:0-1709 GCA_041156085.1 Candidatus Nitrososphaera maunauluensis | reverse complement strand
CAACAACAACACCAACTCAACAACAACAATCATTGTCAACCCACGACATACAAAATATTAAAAGGATAACCCAGTTATTGTTAGATAAAGGCTATTCTGTATATGATGTCTTACTCAAACTATGCGTCTTTGAAAATGGATCAGACAACGATTATGTAGTATTAGGTGATTGCCAACAACTATGGAACATCGTAATAACACCGTCGTTATCTAAAATGAAAAAACGCAATAATAACACATGATGATAAAATATGACTCTACTGGAAACTTGATTGTTTTATGAACGTTAATTAAATTCCCCTTAGACGCTCCTGTTTAGTTACGATTTGTTTAACGATATCACTTACTTCATTGTCTGGTTGTAGTTTGCTGAATATTGGGTCTAGGTATTCCTCTGAAAACTGCATATAAAGTTTATTGAAGGAGTTTATGAATTCGCCAATCAACATAACGCTATTTCCATCTGTTTTATTGATGTGAAAGTCTTGGAGTATTTTCGATATTGCTTTCTTAAATTCCTTTTCTTCATATGCACGAACGATCTACGAGATATTTTAGGCTCAAAGACCTTTGAACCCATATATTTGCATCTCGAAATGTTTGAAAAGAATCAGATATGAAAGATTTTAGGCTACGGTAATAAGCCGCCTTTATAGTTGTCACATCTTTTTTATTTGGGATACCTGTTGCAAAACAAATCCAGCTTAAATTCATTTTTTCTGATAGCTTTTGTCTATTATAATCTTGCACAAATCCTTCAAAGAATTTGTCGACTAATCGTTCTCGTGATCTTTTATTATTCCAAAACAACACAGTAATGTCATCATCTTCTTTTCCATCAGGATAGACGTCTATGTCTACATCTCCATACGCTCTTCTCCAATATGGAGCATTATTTATTGAAAAAAAACCCTTTTTTTGTTCTATCCCATCTAACTTCCAAATACCATTGATCCTGATGATTGAATTAAATAGCCTCTGCTTTAAGTCCTTAGTTTTTCCGTCTATATCTTGTTCTAATTGATAGATGTCACCAATATTTACTGGACTATTGCTTATTTTCTGTCCTCCTAATTCTGATAGAGGTGCAGTTTCCCATATCTCAAGATCTGTTGGCTCAAAATAGCCTCGCAAGTATTGATTAAGGGCACTTAATGCTACTTGCTTTCTTATATCTGGTTCCTTTCTAGGATCAGAATATTCACGTCTTTCTAAATCTATAAGTAATGTCATAATATAATTTCACTCGCTCTCATCGTGATATACCTGTATCATCTGATCTACCTGTATCGTTGTATAGAGTTTCAAGTTCATTCCACATATGGAAATTTTTTTCCCTACAGTAGAAGCCTTTAAATATAATTCTTTATCATTTCTTCCAATACCATAAAAACTAAACTCTCTTGGATTTATCTTCTCAACCACTAACATTACTCCATCGACCCTGAATCCTTGGCCCTTTAGTTGGTCAACAGTGCTTTTTATTTGTGTTATTCCATGATCAATTCTACCTGATCTGTCCTTTCTTTCTACAACAATCCATTTACATAATAGTCACCTTTTCTAAGTCCATCCTTTATACTAATATGATTATTAGCCATTTCCTGTTCATTGTCTAAATCGATGACCTTATCAGGACGGCCTTCTACCCATGGTATTTTATGATCTAGATCCAAAAAAACATCACATAGTGTGGACACGCTATATTC
>JBEVTH010000406.1:0-1710 GCA_041156085.1 Candidatus Nitrososphaera maunauluensis | reverse complement strand
TATCTAATTTTGAGATTTGTTAGAAGAATGGATGAGCAAAACAAGTTAAACAAAAGCCTACGAATAACTCAAACCAATAAATGGGTATCAGTAATTCTGTATATCTTGACAGGAACCTTATCTGTTCTTGTCTTGCAAATGGTTTTTACATCCAGTTATAATATCTTATTTCTTGAATTTGCAGTTTGCATTAGCTACGTGCTAGGTTTAGCGATTATGGGATTCCTTTCGTATCGACTGATTTCGTGGTTTAAATCTAACCATGATGCTGTAGTATTAGCTTACTCTGTAGCCATATTGGCAATTTCGATAAATGCTGTATTTACAATTCTTTTTGTTACTAGTATCTTGATGGATATATACACAACCCGAAGCGTCGACATTCAACCCGTGATAGCTTTTGTAGGCAATTATAACCAACTGTATGACCTATTCAATGCAGGATACGTTGTAAGTTCTGTTATTTCTTTTGTTTTAACATGGGCTGCGACAGTCCTCTTGCTTCGTAACTACTCTAGAAAACTTGGAACAGTTAGATACTGGATTCTTGTTAGTATACCTTTGTTATATTTTCTGAGCCAATTTGGTTATGTATTTTTGGGCTTGTTCACATCTTTCCGGATTTCACAGCCGATTCTTTTTGGAATCATTTACAGCTTATTTTTCAGCGGTACGGTACCAGCGGGTGGAGTTTTATTTGGGATTGCATTTTGGAGCGTAGCTCGGAACATCAACCGTGATATAGTAAAAAAATATATGATGATTTCTGCATATGGTATGATGATCCTGTTCTCCTCTAATCAGGCATCTGCTTTGGTCCGTGTTTTTTATCCACCATTCGGCCTTGTTACGCTGTCATTTTTCGGATTAGCTTCTTACTTAATACTGATCGGTATATATTCCTCAGCCATGTCTGTTGCGCAGGATTCAGAGTTACGTAGATCCATTAGACAATCAGCGCAAGACCAGGCAGGGCTCTTAAGGGAAATAGGAACCTCCCATATGGAGAATGAGATAAGGAAAAGAGTTAAGATGGTAACTGCCAATCTGGTAGCTAAATCAGAGGAGATAAATGAACAAATGGGGATTTCTCCTTCTCTTGGAGAAGAAGATATTAACGATTATTTAGAGAAAGTGATAGAAGAAATAAAAAAGGATAAACCAAGGGCATAAAATTTGTTGTAACTTTTCTCTAGTTTTGATATGCCTGACTTCATGGTAATAGAACTGAATTAAACAAGGGCAGATCCAGATTATACATCATGATTCCAACTATTTTTAGATCTACTTAGCTCCTTGAGTACCATGCTGCAATAGTCTTTAGCTTCGTCTGCTGAGATTGAGGGTAGAACGCCAATGTCATCATATTCTTAAATTATTGTACAAATCTACTACCTCGTTCTCTAAAAATTGTGACATTTGAGTTGCACCTATACTGTCTAATAAGTTATATGCGATACACATCCAGTATCGGAAGGCCATTTGTTAGGCTTTGTTTCTGTTGCCAACATTAGCTATTTTACTTAACGACTTGTAATATTTCCATTTACACATTAGACGAGTGGACGGTGCTACTCCAATTGTCCTTGATCTAGTTTTTCATATTTCTATGAACCATGAAGATTCATACTACATCAAAAATTTGAATCCTATTAAGTTCGATATGGGACATATGTGATTGCGGATCATCGTTATAGACCTACATAAGAT
>JBEVTH010000405.1:0-1723 GCA_041156085.1 Candidatus Nitrososphaera maunauluensis | reverse complement strand
AGCATGGGAAAATGTCGGACAGAAAGAGCTATATAGAATACCTCTAAACTAATTGGACACAACTTTTCAAATATTAATCGAATTTCCAATGGAATTAGTACTTTATGGTAAGTAAACAAAGTAAAATACTAGTTACCATAAAATAACCAAACCTTTTGGTATACTTAATAGCTGGGGATCCCTCATAAAATGGTGATTACTCTATGGGTGTTGCTGCTGACGTCACAACAACAAATACTGTTCTTACTAGGCCAGAATTGGAAGACTATTCCTCTTGTAGAATGTGGCTAGAAGGATATAATTCTCTAGCGACAAAGAGAACATACAAGATCCACATTTCATTTTTTTGCAGATATCACACCATTGATCCCGATTCTTTAATTCAGTTAAAACCAGATCAAATAAAGGATAAAATTATTGACTATATTATACACCTTAAGAAGGTAGCGAAACAAACGGCTGGTAAACCTAAGAAAGGAGAACTATCTTTGAATTCTATTAAAACATATTTGAAAGGTATTCAGTCTTTTCTTGAATTTAATGATATAATACTAAATTGGAAAAAAATTGCTAAATATTATCCTGAAGAAGTCAGCAACAGTTTAAGAGCATACACAAAAGAAGAGATTGCAAAAATTCTGTCGGTAGCTGATCTCAGGGATCGTTGTCTTGTTTTACTAATGGCATCCACTGGAATACGAGTAGGAGCTATCAAAGCGCTAAAAATGAAACATTTAAAGAAATTGCAAGAAAATAATATAGGGCTGATAACTGTTTATCCTGATTCAAAAAATGACAGATATAATGCATTATTGACGCCTGAATGTATGGCTGTCCTAGAAGAGTATTTTGAGTATAGGCGAAAGCAGCATGAAAAAATAACTGAAGACTCGTATATTATACGTGATAAATATGCAACGTTTTCTAGAACCACTAATAGATCAAAGCCACTATCAGAACAAACAATAAATAAGCAAATGAAATTTTTGTTAAGAAAAGCTGGTTTATCATACGAACAACTGCAGCCAGACCACAGTCTGAGGAGGTTTTTCAATACTGCTTTAATGAACTCTGATGTTACACACTCGTTTAAGGAATTACTAATGGGACACAGTATCAAGCTAGACGATACTTATTATGATAAAGACAATGAATCATCAAGACAAAAAATAGTTGTTGAATATATGAAGGGGATAGATGCTCTAACCATTAATGAAGATTATATGCTAAGAAAGAAAATAGTGGAATATGAGGATAAACTAAAGGATGTTCCCAAGATCGAGCAGTTAGAATCCCATTTGGCTACTAAGATAATCGAACAAGATGCAATAAAGAATCAGCTAGAACGACTACAAACAGATAAACAAAAGGAAACTCAAGCCTTGCAAGAAAAACATGGGCAAGAAATGAAAGTTATGCAGGAACAAATTGAATCAATGCGGGAAGCACAAAAAGAAATTATGGAATGTTTAAAATATCCCGAGAAATTAGCGGCAATAGACAGGTACAAATAATGTCTTTTTTTCAAAATGATGATGATGTTTGTTAGATAATTAGATATTACAAAATAATTTTTATACTTTTAGCGGAAAGTAAGCCAGTGATTGCTTCAGTAAATTTTCTATGCGATTGTATTACAGTATTCTTATATGTACACCGTCATTCTAAGGGTTAATGTTATTACAAAGCGTTGTGGACGATGAGAGAAATTACCTTGCTCTCA
>JBEVTH010000404.1:0-1725 GCA_041156085.1 Candidatus Nitrososphaera maunauluensis | reverse complement strand
TTTTGTCGATGTACTTTCGATACTAGTCTTATCTTGGATTCCTAATTGATAACTACTTTGTTGCATAACTCTATTTATCTGGACTAGATGAAATCATAATTTGTGCATTCATTACAGTAGTATCAAAAAACTCAAAGGCCGATAATTATAGTGAAAAAGAAAGCAAAGGATCAAAAATCAAATTTGTTAGTTGAAACTTAAAATACATCAGTAGATAAAAGGCAATAGATTAATGAAGGTATTCTAAACAGCCCAAATTTTCATTGAAAGGATATGAGGTCAAGACTCCTTCCATGTGATTAGTGCTGCTTTAGAAGATTGTCGTGATCATATCCATCATGACTCAGGGTCTAGTAGAGGCGGCTTTCATGTCAGCCAATTTTTTCAACTCTTCTGTATCGTACTGCCTCTTGCTAAACTGATCTATGTAGTATGATCTAGGGTTATTTGGATCCAGGTAGTTCTTGATGTAGCCATAGCCTTTAATGCGGCCCAGTTCGACACAACTGAATTGGTATTATACTGCTGCTTAGGTTGACCGTTATTCTGAATGTTATCTGTGTTGTTATTGTTACTTGTCATGATGTCTTTATTAATCAAAATTAGCAACTTTGCAATCTAAAAATATTTTGTATATGGTTAGCAACTAACTTAACCCTTGAGCGTAAAAAGATGAGGTGTTTTGACTGGTAGAATCTTCACTCACTTTATAATCTTTTACTCTTGACCAATATAGTACAGAAGCATCATCCAAATATCGCAAGAGAGCGTTACTACTACTTCCAAATAACGTGGATACACAAAGTTAATAATCAATCGTCGGTAATCACCACTAGTAAATATTTGGAGAATATTACTCCTAGAAGATTGAGGATGGCGAATAATGGTAAACAGGAAGAGGAACTCTACATTGGTACAGCTGAATCTGAGCATATAGAAATGTATCTGAAGGCAATATGGTACATTCGTGAAAGGGGACGAGAAGTGAAAATCAGCTCCATTGCCAAACTGCTCAATGTGACACAGCCATCGGTAGTACAAATGCTCCATAAGTTAAACAACGATAATCTGGTCAACTATAAGAAAGGAAATGTCGTAGAGATGACTGCAAAAGGTGAAAGGATTGGAAAACAAATGATTAGAAATACACGGCTGCTTGAAGTACTGATGAAAGATTCCTTAAGAATAGAAATTGATGAGGAAATGGTTTGTGGAATTGAACACCATATGAAAACTATATTTACAGATGCTCTATGTACTTTATTAAAACATCCAAGGAAATGCCCTCACGGTCATAGTATACCTATGGGAAAATGCTGTAGGTGACAATAGCAGGAGATGATGAAGACTTCCTTAGACAAACACATCTGCACCACTAGAATTAAAAACTCAATGAAAATAGCCTTTTCTGGTCTTTGTCTGCATTCAAAGTTCCAATACAACACAATAAAATAATTTGTTACAGGCAATTTTTTGGGATAGGCTAAGTAAAATGAATGAATATTTTACATACAAAAAACTACGATTATAAAGACATATGATTTTTATGGTTGCTCACAACCAACTCTGACCGTTAATACAGATGGAGTAAAAAGAAAACAGAAAAATGTATTCTAAAAGTAAAAAAGAAGTCAAGTCAATAGAATAGTTTAGAAACTTTATCATTATCATTTCCTCGTTTTTGTACAAAGTTTTATAAAGATTAGATCCTTTATATGTCACATA
>JBEVTH010000403.1:0-1757 GCA_041156085.1 Candidatus Nitrososphaera maunauluensis | reverse complement strand
CTTTGCTACAACAACTTGAGGAGACATCAGATCGTTAGCGTTCAATTTTAATAATCATCACTATACTATATTGAGCAATATCATTTATTACTGTTTGAAATCGATAATTAATACTGATGGTAATCAATGGAAAGATTTATTCAGACTATGACATGTTGATCAAAATGGCTGCTCGGATTGTTCCAGGAATTAGATTACCTCGTAGGCTGCACATCATTCTGTAAAGCAAAATGGATGAAAGAATTACTTATTTGACAACTGCTTTTAGATCTTTGAATGAAAGAAGTGATAGAGTTACTATCCCACCAGGGCACTTTCTATTGTGATAAGTGTTACTGTAATTATCTATCCTAATTGTCACAAGCATCTATCTTAATGTTGATTTATCTAAGTATAAATGCTGTGTAAAGTATCTAATAAGGAAGATGAAAATTAATACTTTTATGTCGATCTAATTATGTCTGTTAGTATTATTAGTACCACATATGCAGAGGTACTCGTGCAATTCAATATCTTATTATCCATCTTTTACCTTACACCTTAAAGCGTAAAACAGCAAAGGATGTCAGATATATAACATACATCTCAAAAAGGTACAATTTCTTCTCTTGACTACATGTTTAGTAAGAAACTAATAATACTTCACTAGTTTTATAATCACTCAATCAATAATATATGAAATGTATAAAGAATCTCTCACAAACGTCACCTTGTTAACCTTTTGTCAATGTTTTCTATTCGTAAAATAAGATAATTTTACAACTGAGTTTATCATTTAGAGTAAGGAAGAAAAAATTATGACTACAAGTGCTAGGAACTTTGCAGCAAAGATGCCTTTGCTTTTTACTACTGGAATTATCATCATATTCTCAATTGTACAGAATCCAGATGATGCTAAGGTATATGCACAGACATCTCAACCATCACCAAAGATGCCTGTATCGTCGCCATCATCATCGTCGTCGTCTGTTGCACATGGAGTAAGAATAACATCACCTGTTAAAGGACAACAAGTACCAATTGGTGATCTAACAATATCAGGCACATCAAAAGGTAATGCGACTACGAACTGTCAAGTATCAATTATTGTAAATGATATAAAACCATATCAGAATGCTTCAGCAGGCGGGCCTGGCGGCGCGTCGGATTATTCAAAGTGGAATTTTCTGCTTACTTCAAAGTATACTTTTATCAAGGAAGGAGTAAATAAAATAACCGCCAAATTCTCTTGTATCCCCAATCCTGCTGTGGCATCATTTTATAGTGTAAATGTAACTGGAATAAGAACAGGAGGAGGAACATCGCCACTGCCACCAACAACAAGAACAATAACGCCGTCTTCTGCCAATACTACTGGATAGCAATTTTCTGTCATGTACATTCCAAGAAGCGCAGGTTGAATAAACAATCACTAGCATACTGAGTATATGATCATCAGTCTTCATTTTTGTTATTCGGTATTAATTTACGACAGCAGAAACAAACTATTCTGTCTCTTAAGATATTGCAGCCTATAAAAAATACATCAATGCTAATATCATACGTCGGCATGAGAGACTAAAAATGAAAGGAATATCGCAAGATAGGCGCAAGATAGGCGTCAAGACATGAAGTACAAAGTTAATTACATTTTTACTAACTATAATGACAAACTAGGCTTCTATAGAAATGGAGTAAAATATGATCCTTTGAAAATGTGAAAAATGTGATAATCTTTATACTACCTTTAATAAATTAAAACATCATAGTGCACAGCA
>JBEVTH010000402.1:0-1764 GCA_041156085.1 Candidatus Nitrososphaera maunauluensis | reverse complement strand
AAATGAATATAGATCAAACTCTATTAACAGAAGAGTAAGTTATGCAACAAAGCAGGTAATAAGTAAAAGGACATCAGAGCAGGTAGATGCATTTCTAAGCGAAGGACACAACTTACTGAAAATTCAAAGGCTTGGATCAGGAAATGATACAAGGTACAACATATTCCCTGCGTAAACCCACGCCTTCTCTCATGTAATCATAGAACAAAGCTGAACTCAATATTTGAAAAACTCAACCGAGTTAGACAGTATGGCAGGTGGTCGCTCCAGAATAAAAGTGATTAGGCTTTCACTCCATCAAATGAGTTATGATCCAACTATTTTCTTATTTCTAGGAGCTGCTTGAAGGACATGCAGTTTCTTTATGCTATGTTCACAGTAATAATTGCCATTGATTGAACTTCTGCTAAACATGGATGACATGGCAATATCAGCCCTTACGTCAGCTAGTATATCATTGTCCATCATCATTGCCTTGTTCCTCTTTTTCCTTTTATATATCGGCTTAACTAAAATTAAAATACCTATGACTGATACTAGAAATATAACGATTGGCAATATCAATACAGCCACGATTGCTATACCAGTGAATATCGCAATCCATTTTAATAGTCCTGTTGTAAACTTCTTGTTATTGTACTCATGAATTATGTCTCTTATACGAAGACGAAGATTCTAAAGCAGATTCACGTCATACTGTGTATTTAGAAAAAGCTTTTGTAAAAGATAGTAACTTTTCATATGAACCAGATGAACCATTAGTGTCCAAGATTGAGAAAAAAAGTTGCATTAGAGAGGTAAAGTGACGTATGCCCACGGTTCCAGCTAGAAAAATATCAGAACCTTCACCAAATGAAAGAACTGTTCTTGTTCCAGCCTCTTCTCATGTTTTGCCTATTATACGTGGATCAGGAAAAACGAATTACTCATGTGCGACTTGTCATACTATACTAGTAGAAAAGATAGATCATGGTCAATTTCGAAATATCGTTATAAAATGTCCCAAATGTAGTTCATATAACGAAATTCCTTAAGCTATTCCATTTGCCAAGGAGTATGCTTGTGGAACATATCCCCATATCGATGTAACAAGTTTATTTTTGAATTTTAGGGAGTTAGCCATATTTTTTGTTCCTTCAAACTCCTTTGTGCTTGTATCTAAATATTCAGGTTTCTCATCATCGTTTATAACAACAACTTCTGGGCCTGAATTATTAACACCAATAGATTGGTCATATCCAAGATTGATAATTGCAGAAATAACAAAAGATCCCAATAATGCTGTTTCCTTTATTGTTAACATCTGATCAAACATCAGACCAAAAAGCGTGGTTGCATATGGTGCTCCATGTCCTTTGATTGCAAATTTAGTGACATTTTCAGATACGCCATTATAAAATATTCGCTTGAGTATTGGTTCGCCCTTATCGACTCTCTCTAAACCGCTAACCAATAGTTCGATATTAAACGAGTCTCCCATTCTAGCAAAATATGTAGACTTAATTCTAGAAACTGAGTCTTCCACATTCTTGGTCACTCTGTTAAAACTAGACATATCCGATTGTGATTCATTTTCTTTAAGATCGTCTATTAGATAATCCGATACTACATTTGAGCCTGCTGTTGGAATAACTGCGCTCTCATCATAAAATCTGTGAAGTTTGGTTTTGTTCGTTGATTCGAATTCCCTCATAACTCTAGTGTCGGAAATTATAACCACACCTTCTGCACACTTTGCGCCTATTATACATGTCAAATCTTTAC
>JBEVTH010000401.1:472-1767 GCA_041156085.1 Candidatus Nitrososphaera maunauluensis | reverse complement strand
CACCTGATTCTGTAATCTTGTTTGATAACCAATAGGCATTGGTGTTGACAGTAATACCCGAAAGCAACTCATTTCCTACACATAATATCTCTGCTGTAAACATGGTCATGAAGTCGATGCAATTAATATATTCATTTTTGAGTAATATTAATTAAAACAATCCAATCTATCTAGCTGAGATCACAAATCATCCTGTTTAATTTTCTTTTATACCGTAGATGGTGTAATAATAATTAGGTGATCAATTTTCAGTCATAATAAAAAATTGCATCATTACTTATATTGTTATTTCGCCTAACACCCCAATATTTGAAGATGCAATCTTTGCTTCATACAAAATTTTGTTATTCTACCGGTATCAATAAAACTATAGTGTATATTCGTGCATATGTCTGTCTATATATAGACTATGTGCTAAAGTAATTGCGTAAGCTTTGTGTTATTAAGATTGAAAAGCATATTTCATAATATTTGGCATAATGATAAGAACATGGATGTATCCAACAAGAAAGTGATTATTGTTTGCGCGATTTTTGTCGGTACTGCATTAGTTTTATATTGGCTAGGGTAAAATAATGTGAGGGTAATAGCGTTTAATTTGTTTGCGAATCAGTTACTTCTGTTGTTCTCTTCATTTTGATTGCCGATTTGAAAGAACTGATGCGGTTATCAGCAAGAAGATGATCGATATGAGATCTGTCTTGAATGAGCGTAATACTCCTAAGAAACCAATTACTTAGAGAGTTTGAATGTATGAGTGTCTAGGTGTCTTACCGTTCGAAAAAGATATGCGCAATTATCTGTACCGAGAATCCAAGTATCAAAAGTCCAGCACCTAGTTGAGCTATTCGAGTTTCAATTAATCTATGAACCATTTCAGCTCTGTTAAGTCCTTCTCTATGGCTATCGGATTCTTTTTCTATTGTATGTTTAGTTCGAAATATTCTTCCGTATGCCATTAATATCGAGGCTATTAAACTCGTAACGAGACCGACGATTAGTACCGAATTCATATCTCGATCTTTGAGAGTACTAGACAAACCTATAAAAATATAAGTTTGTCTAAGGAAAGGAGGTCCTGACAAAAGTCTGGAGGACTAAAATTATCATTATTATTAGAATGGTGTTATCAGCATGCTGTTCCTAAACTTCTAATCATCTTTCAATGTAAGTAGCCCTAACTAACTAACTAACTGATCAAAACTATTACTGTTTTGTTTTTGTTAGCAATTCCACAAATTAATAAATATAATAAAAAAGAAAATCAACTTAATTGATGAATAGAGATATGCTTG
>JBEVTH010000401.1:0-462 GCA_041156085.1 Candidatus Nitrososphaera maunauluensis | reverse complement strand
AGGACTAAATTTATCATTATTATTAGAATGGTGTTATCAGCATGCTGTTCTAGAATGATCTTTCGATGTAAGTAGCCCTAACTAACTGATCAAGACTATTACTGTTTTGTTTTTACTCACAATTCCACAAATTAATAAATATAATAAAACAGATAATCCACGTGAGTGATGAATAGAGCTATGCGTGGAAAAAGAACACCTGAATTTATTAGGGTTAACAACAATAAAGATCTTTGGAAAATAGATTATGAGAACGGCTTAGCAGAACATACCAAGCAAGGAATAACTATAGATGAAACTAAAAAGGAAGATAACAATAATGAAAACATTGGTAAGGCAGGTGTAGCAGGATATAACGGAGATATAACCCAATATCTTGAAGAAAAAGGATATACCTGGGAACAGTTAGGTGAAGACTCATTGAAGTTTTGGTATGACAACGAACACCAGTAGCAGCACCCA
>JBEVTH010000400.1:1525-1792 GCA_041156085.1 Candidatus Nitrososphaera maunauluensis | reverse complement strand
TATTTCTTTATTGGTGTCCATCTTATTGCCAACTTTGCTACTTTGGTCAAAGTTGGGATTTCCAGATCTTATCGTATTACTCTTAGTTACAGCCTCACTGATATTCTTCTTTCCAAGATCGGAATAGATTTCTTTCTCACATTCCAATAATGTTACTCTAGAATAATCTGTTAATTGTCTCCTAGCAAGATTAGCATCGATAACGAATAATTCTTCCAACAATTCATTATCAAACTTTCTAACTTCATACTTGGGTGCAATTCCTAA
>JBEVTH010000400.1:0-1515 GCA_041156085.1 Candidatus Nitrososphaera maunauluensis | reverse complement strand
ATGATGACCATCTAAAATCTCTCCTTCTTTATTTATAATGATGGGATCTCGCTGTCCAAACTCAGATATTGATTCAACTAGATCTTGATATTCTTCAGGTTTTAGTTCAGGTACAAGCGTTTGATACTCTGGATGGGTTTGTCTGAATTCTGACAACTCATCTTCATTACCTTTCCATCGTTTTTCAATTGCTGCCTATATAGAACAATGATGTGATTATAGAGATATGATGTAACTCTGAAGAGTCGATGCAGAATAGAAGTTAACAATTTATAAATGCAATGTACTGCACTTATTACGATGTTTAATCATAAAACAACAACACTATCTGCAATGGTCATTGCAGCTGTTCTCGTTGCATCCTTCTTTGCTATCAGCTATATGCAAATAGCATCAGCACAAGGTAACATGAGCGGTGGTGGCAGTGCAATGATGAACAAGACTGGCGGTAACATGACATCTGCGGGTGGCGCAATGATGAACAAGACTGGCAGTTCAATGATGAACGCAACAAAGTAGACTAAGGAGTAAAATACGTTCACTCGGATAAAGATCAACCTTTTATTTTTTTCAATTAGATTCTTTGGCATTGTTAATGCAATAGAATAATGAGCTTCTCATCCTTCAAAAAGAAATGATAATGTAAATATGCTTTAAATGATTGAAGCTGCAGTTTCGACCAGGGCTATACTCAGATCGAAACCCGCTTCAGAACACACATAAGACTACACTAACTGCTTACCAGTCGATAACATATAATATAAATAAAAAGTTTGCTTAATTTGTTAAGGTACAAACAGAACAAGCAGTATATCTAATGTAGGAGCTAAATAGAGACTGCGTTTATTGCTCTTCTCCCAAATACAGACGGACGGGGTGACCCCGAAATTCAAATAACAAGTTCTTCCTATAAGTGAAGTGACCCTACCCCCTCCTATAGTTAGTCAGATTTCTATCTGGAAAGCATGCTGATTAAGTCATTAGTAATATTACAAAATTGTACACCCCTACCCTAGGGTCATTGTGTAGAATGTGTAAATGTTATCAAAGATTATTCTGACGTTCTATATCTCTAATTTCAAACATAATACATTTTTCTTGCATAGCAACAAGATTACGACATTTAACATACATATAGTTAGCAATTACCATTAGAAACTAACCCGACATTTAAGACATAGCTAAAAGAATGCATTCATATTAATATTATTTTATAATATTTTTTACTGTCACAGTAGAGATCCCCTGATTCAACGCCTGGTTTGTTTCAGTTCTTTCTCCTATCGTTCTGCATACCATTCGAAAAACCAGTTTCAAACACTTTGGGGTATATCCTAATAGACTGTGACACTAAGACACCTTAGACGTTCAGCTTTAACAATTAAAAATAAAGCTATTTTCTTGACTTGTTTAATAAAAGAAGCAGGAATTTAAGACTTTAAAAAATGTGTAAATTTTATTCCTAAAACTAGGCTGTGTGACAAACCCAACCATTCAGCTATTACCTTATATCAC
>JBEVTH010000399.1:0-1792 GCA_041156085.1 Candidatus Nitrososphaera maunauluensis | reverse complement strand
GAGTAAGTCTTATAACACTATACTGCAAGGTACAATCCCAATGGAAAATAAAGTCACATCGTTAGTAATAGTAATGGTATCATTGTCGTTAGCTTTTATTTTTGGTGCAATCCCACATTTATTTAAAATTCAATCTGTTTATGCACAATCTATAGACAATAGCTTAGCAGAAAAGCAACGGCTAGGAACAAATAACATTTTCAGTCCTCCAGGAGTACATCTTCTATTTAGTAATGTCCAAAATGAAACATTGGATCAGCAGTTCGCAATAATAGGGAGCTACTCCGGCCCGGAAACTCAAAGTATTAGTGTAGTTATCAAGAATCCTGATTATGGATTATCTGATACAAATTCTTCACTAAGAATAGGACAGAATTTCACGATAGATTCAACTACTGATGAAGGTATCAAGTATACTTCAGCCAACGTCAGATTAGTTCCAATAGCTTCTCTTCCAGCTGGTACCAAGCTTTCAGATATTGATCCTGAAACTGATTTAATACAGCAAACACCTTTAATACCTCTTGGATCTTATCAGGGAAATGTTAGCAGTTTTACTATTCCTCAAGTAGTACGCCCTGGTAATTATCTTATAGATGTACATCTACATTATCCATCACTTGGTATAACCACAGTGTATAGCGGCATAGTGAAGATAGTAAATAGTGGACGAGTCGTCCCCACTGGAGCTTTGCCAAGATAGATAGATACATAGAAGATTTGATCCTTTCAAAACGGATAAGGTAAGTTAAGAAAGTATGACACCCAAGTACATGATATGATTATCCTTGGGTCTCGGGACTCGGGTCGGTTTAGGTATTTGATGAAAAAAAACTAGGACGTTAAGGGAAGGCGGATATTACCATATCTATAGTGCAATAGAAAGTAAAAGACTTTGAGGAAATCTTTCCAAGGTTCAGAAAATTTCAATGCAGGATGCAGAAAATTATTGAAACGACTTACTTTTGAAAAAGAAAAACCAAAACAATAGCTAGAATGAATTATCATCCTAACAATAGAATACTAATCAGCGGCCTGCTTGGAGGAATAGGAACCCCACCACCTGCACAAACAAACTGTATTCAGGCCGCGAATACCTCTTCAACTCGCAGGTATCTGCAGTTATCCAGCTCATAACACAAGGTGCACTTACGCACAATCCGAGCCTAACCACAGCAGGTACAACCGCTTTGAATACTGCTATATCTCAATATAATGCAGCATTAGCAAGATGTACTTCTGATACTCCGACACTCAGAATGTAGCAAAGGCTTCCACTTCCTTTTTGTCTAGTTAAAGAAATGAGAGTAATAATGATGAAATAGATAAATTACCTTGAATACATCCTCAACGGTTGTTCTGATGATTTTTATGAATTCTTCATTGTTCATATAAAATCTCTTACAATGGCTTGAATGTTCATCTTTTCGTTATGCATCTGATCCCTTTTCCTCACTTGAAGGGAGTAAGCCTTATCATAATATAGATAAAAGTGAAGATAATGACAAAAATAACACTTTCAACCTTCGCTATTACTGCAGCACTAGTGTTATTAGCGACAAGTACGATTGCTGCATTTATTGTTAGCCAGCCAGCATATGCATTAACACGATTCTTCAACTGTACAACAAGTATTGCAAACAGAACACATCAGCTTACCCTACAAGATGTAAACTATTGTTATGACATAAAATTTCCACGATCGGGTCATTAATAGAATAATATTATTTATGACTAAAAAATAAAGCAAAATATTAGTGGATATACCAAAAATCGACATCTACCATTGGAA
>JBEVTH010000398.1:0-1794 GCA_041156085.1 Candidatus Nitrososphaera maunauluensis | reverse complement strand
CAGCTCCAACAGAATCCACATTTTACACATGTAAATTGTGTTCTATTCTTACAAGAGTTGCAGTACTGATATTCAGTATTTCTCAAATATTCATGAGCATGCACTTTTATTTGACTTCTTTGTAAGTGTTTTTTCACTTTAATTGAATAAGCGCCAGGCATAACAAAAGCCTATCCAATAGAAAATATTGAGAATACCTGATCGCTATATACTGCATTGTGATCTATAATAGAAATATCACTTTGCTCTTCTAGGACTTACTTGAGAAATTGAATTCAATACCACAGGTCCTTAGAGGAAGGAGGATATTGGTTGTCGGAACTGAACGTGTGAACGCATAAGGTACGAATAAAAAGAATAGTCGTTGCGCTGTCATTACTGGCTTTCTGATACTTCTGATATTTAGGATATGATACGTGAATGTGGCCCATGAAAGATGCCTTGCGAGATATTAGTTGGGCATTAACTCGTAATAGAGTTTTCCAATCAATCTCTGAAGTGGGCCATCAACTTCTAATTTATCAGATGAAGAATAAAGTCTTAGCCAATATGAAATAATAACATGATTCTATCTCAATATAGAACAAGGTAATCTACTGGATAACATCTGACAATGGTTATATGTAGACATTTTGGATGAAGTAATAAGAAAATTCCTTGTTAATTCAAAGTTGGATTTATAACAATATTGATTGCAATTTTGTTATTTGTCAAAAATGTTTTTGGAGTGCAACTGTTTTTAATTTGGTTAAAAAACAGGACAAGAATAATAGCAATAGCCGCAATAGAACTATTAATAATTGTCCCATATGTTCGAACAAAAATATCTCCATAATTTCTATACCAATACACGACAATGATATCTGTAATTTAGGACTCATAAGCCCAACTACCTAACCAATTGCTGATATAACTACAGTCGATTTGCTGGTCAACAACTAAACTAAATAATGATTATAGGAAGAATGTCCTCTAAATATGCAGTTAGTATGGGAATGCAAAAAATCATGGGCCATATAATAAAAGATATTACAAGATGGAGCTGTTCAAAAAATATATGATAAAAATTACTACAATCGAGTCAAAACTTATGACTGCTTTCTTTTCTATTGCATCATTAGTTGTGATTGTAGGAATAGTAGGGATTGTAATTTCACTGCATGTATATACTACTTTAAACGTCGTTGCAAATAGCATATTACCAGAATTATTAACTTCAAACAATATACAATCCTCAGTCAATAAAATATCATCTGACGTTGTGGGTTTTGCAATAGTAAGTCCAGCTACAAAGCAGTTGCATCAAGAAAGACTGCAGCAAATTACACAAGATAGTAACACGCTAACTGCACTAGTAGATAAGCTATACAAAGCAGCTCCGGATTCAAAGGATAGTGCTGAACCTTATTCCGTGCTTAAACATTTGACATCCGAATATTCTACCATTTCATTACAACTGATTAACTCTAGATATAATGGAATGAACGAACAATCAATTTTAAACCTAATCTCATCTGCAGACAATATACGAAACGATATAGATGATATAATAAACAAAAGGATCAATACACAAAACAATCAATTACAAAGCGAAATTGCAAAAGCAAACGATTCCATACATGCTCAGCAGCAAGAAATTATTATTTCAAGTATTGTTGCATTTTTGATGTCCTTTGTTATTGGTAGACATATATCTCTAAATTCGATTATCAAACCATTATCAAAATTAAAACAAGCAACAATACAAGTAGCTCATGGCAATTATGATTATATAGAGCAGAAATGCAATAGTAT
>JBEVTH010000397.1:0-1825 GCA_041156085.1 Candidatus Nitrososphaera maunauluensis | reverse complement strand
ATTCCAACATACTGTTGGTTTATCTTGAGGCAGAATTTGTTAATGAAAAATATTACTCAATATCACGAAGAAATTAAATGCGAAAAAGGTTCCGGTCTTTGCCGCTAATCTCCCAAGAAATGTAACGCCTGACTTCTTTTATCTACGCATAATAGAATAACACATATTCTATACCAATCTACTTTCTAGATTCTAAAATACTCTCTTATTTGGTAGCAAAAAACCATATTTATTGCGTCTTTCTGTTATTAGATGAGGGTCGATGCATTATTGGTCGCACAACAAACCCGAGTGATAATTTCTTTTCACTCTATTATTACTTCTAATTCTTATTTTGTTATCAATGTTTACTTTGACATCTCCTGGCCTAGTAAGGAAAATATAGTATGATTATTAAAAATGAGAAAATGAAACGTGCCATTCTTGCTGCCTTGGCTGATACTGAATTACTAAAGATTTTGGACGCAACCATGTATAATTCCAAGTCAGTTAATCAAATTATACGAGAAACTAATATGCCCCATACTACTGCTTATAGAAAGATAAGATGGCTCGTTGAAGAAAAATTGCTTATAGTTGCTAAAATTGAAATTGCAGATGATGGTAAGAAATTTAGTTTGTTTCATACTGTACTAAAATCATTCGATATCAAATACGAATACAATAATGTAGTTATCGAGGCCGAGCAGAATTTTGATACTTTGAAAAAGGTTACAGAAAAGCTCTTCTCATTACATGAGTAATTACATTTGGTATTCTTGCTTGGTATCAGAACAAAATTTTATATACTGAACATGTAAACTCATTTCTTTTGTTATTGCAAATCGTAGAAAATTGATAAATAATTCAAGAATTATATATTTATATTATCTAATTCATGTTTTGACATTGATATTATTCTATCAATTAATTCTAATTAGTCTGTTAGATGCAATATTGTAGCTGGAATTTACTGCAATGTGAGGTGTATTAACTTTATGCTAGCTATTATTATATAATATAATAGATTTTTTAGAAACCAATCTTATGACGATGGCAAAGAAGTCTTCAAAAATGTTTGTATATATTGGAGAATTTGATAAATACGACAACAGCGGTAAATTGCTATGTAGAAATACTATCTGTTTAAATTATCCAAAATCACCTTATAGAAGGTACTGCTCTAAGAACTGTAACAAAGATTTTGAACATTGGTATTACCATAATTTCTACTGGGATCGTGTAAGATCAGATATATTCAAACGTGACAATTATACTTGTCAGATCTGTAAAAGAAGGTTTCCATACACATTTAGAAGAAAATTTGCAAAATCTAAAAAATTGCAGTGCGATCATATCATACCACGATCTCTGTATAAACAGCATGGATACAAATATGATACGCTTGAAAATAAAATCAAAGCAACATTGGAATTTTTTCATAATCCTGATAACCTTAGGACTCTATGTTATGATTGCCATAAACAAGTTACAATAAAATATATTAAAAGCCCAAAAAAAACTCTATATAAATGAGGAACATTCTAGTAATTCGTTATATACATGAGAATCACCCCCTGAAATTTTAGATTAGGGTTAAATGTTCTTGTTTACATCATGAGCTCTTAAACATATTAACTGATGCATCATGTATTAGATGGTGAGTCTCTAAACATGCCATTGTGGGTAATAGTAAATCCTTTCTTCTACATATGTATCCTTAAATATATCCTCTCACAGATATTGGTACAAACCAATTGAGAACAGCCTAGAAATAGAGGGATTATTAAAAAGGATTAGAGTATTGATAAGAGGAGGCTATATAGGAGATTGCTACGATCTTCAA
>JBEVTH010000396.1:0-1828 GCA_041156085.1 Candidatus Nitrososphaera maunauluensis | reverse complement strand
ATGTAAATAATACGCATACCGCATCTATTTTGCATATTTAGATTTAGTTATATTGCCAAATGTTCTACACATACCTTGGATATCTGTATGATGGAATTGAACAATATACTCAAAGCAAATGAGAACTATTCTAAGTATTTCAAACATGGGAACCTGCCGGCCACGCCTGCTAAAAAACTTGCAATACTTACATGTATGGATGCAAGATTAACCGTGGAGCAAGTGTTGGGATTAGATACAGGAGAGGCCCATATTATAAGAAATGCTGGCGGAATTGCTACTGACGATGCTATACGTTCGCTTATCATCTCGCATGAGCTTCTTGGAACAGAAGAGTTCCTAGTTGTGAATCATACTGATTGTGGAATGCTGACCTTTACTGATGAAGATCTACGCAAAAAACTTTCGGAAAAATACAAGGCTGACTCAAGTCAATTGAAATTTCACTCATTTCCTGATCTTGAGGCCAATGTAAAGAACCAGATATACAAGATAAAGTCAACTCAGTTTCTTCCAAAAGACATACCTGTATACGGATTCGTATATGATGTCAGGACTGGAAAACTAAAACAAGTAGCTGAGGAAGAGGGAATAAAACAAAAAAAGAAGGATTAGTGTAAGAACAAATGCATAGCAATAATAGTATTAGCAGCAAGTAACGTTTGATCTCACCATCTATTATGATTTGTTTTACAATGTCCCTAGTACTAGCATTGGTGGTGAACTAGTTAATGATAAGTGAACTAGCGTGTATAGACAGGAATATACCTTGACAGAAAATTCTGGGGCATGTTTGATTCAAAAAATGTTTATTGCAGGAGAAAGATAGACATATATCTTCTTCTGCTGTTATACTCTATACTTCTCTAATTCACTAATAGTAACTTTCAGCGACACTTCTGCACCATTGAATCCTTCTACCTGTGATTTTGGTAAATTGTATTCTTTGTGTGCTCCTTCAGTAATGATAACTATTTTATCTTCATATGTGGCATCAACATTTCCAGCATCTTGTCCATCTTTGGATCTCACGTTCTTATGGACGATAGCATCCCAATCAGATACAGGATCTTCTTCTGACATTTTTTAATCTATGGAGATATAGATAATGGTCTGTATTTATTATTATCTACGTTAGCTGTCATATAAATATTATTTGAATCCAATTCTGAAGAATACAATATAAAATTGGTCAATCTTGTGTTAGGAATTGGTAAGTCATCTTATTCGATTTACGTGACTTCTGAAATATATCTGAACAACAATAGTAATTACATACCTATTTTCGTGCCTTTAAATCCTGACCTGATCATAAACTGTATTTTGTCTGGATCTGAAACCAATATTTGATTGCCTGCTGCTTGTCTAGAATTAGTAGTGGCAGAAGAAAAAGGAGAACCATATATACGCTGTGCAAGTCCGTTAATATATGAATTGTCTGGTGTTATTAATGTAAAAGTTTCTAATCCTACATCCTCGCCAATCATGTGAGATTCTCCATTCAAACTATACCAGGTATTTATTGCGATATGATGATGGTATCTGCCGCCTGCAGAAAGGAATGTAGCACCCATTGAGCTCCAGTCTACTGTTATGTCTAGTCCAATTTTCTCTTGATAAAATTTGATTGACCTTTTAAGATTTGTCACCTTGAGATGCATATGCCCAATCTTTGCACCAGTAGGAAATGCTTTTGCATTGTTTTCTTCTTCATTATCATTAATACTCATTTCGGACAATAAAGAATTCAGGTCCAATGGTAATGTGTCCATCCAGATATTTCCATTATTATCTCTAGGCCATTCACTCGATGGTCTATCTCGATAGA
>JBEVTH010000395.1:0-1832 GCA_041156085.1 Candidatus Nitrososphaera maunauluensis | reverse complement strand
AATATCAACCCAGCTTTTATCGGAAGCTTTAAGATATGAAATTAACTCCTTTGCAGCTTTTAACAATGCTACTAAGGCTAGAGTATTCTGTCCAGTTCTTCCGATCTCATTTGGGAGTTTCAGCCACATTACTAAAAAGATAATAATATACTGTATACCTTACTGATAGCAGCAGATGGCGACATCATTTCGTGTACTAATAATCTGTTTGATGAACAAAGTAGTCGGCGGTATATTATGAAAAATATAATAATAATAACCATTAAAACAGGTTTTATAGCTATTGGTTTATTCGTAGGTTTTTTAGCAATCTCCTATAGTGTAGCACCATCACTTACCAACAACAACAAGAATAATAATACTTCCACGAACGAAGGGAATTTACAATCTACAAACTCTAGACTCGACATTTATGGCAATCTGGTCGGGGGATCAGTTAATGAAAGTCATGCTCATGCTGCCCTGATGATCTTTGTAAATGGAAAGGTTTTGAATTTTTCTAATCCACAATATCAAAAGCAAGATTTGCTGATGGATTTTGAAAATGGTGACGGTTTTACACTTCACAAGCACGCAAGATTTGCATGGCTTGGATCTTTTTTTGAAAGCTTGAAAATGAGCTTTGCTCAAAACTGTCTTACCTTAAACAACGGATCATCATATTGTAGTAATTTCAACAATCAGGTCGATTTTTTAGTAAACGGTAAAGCAAACGATCAATTCGAACACTACGTTCCAAAAGACGGTGACAGGATATTAATTAGCTATGGGAATTCAAATGATAATAAACCATGTTATGCTATAAAAGAAGAATGAGAAAATAGTAAAGACATGCAAATACAAAAATCAAAGAACATGGCGATTCCCATAATTTCTACAGGAGTGTTGCTTCTAGTTTTAAATTTCCTTTTTTATCAATTATTTCAACCTTTAGTTATAACAGATGAGAATTCAATATGGATTCAAAAAATAAGTTACGTTTTCTATACACAGTTATTTAGTGGAATAGCTATAACAGCATTTGGTATTCATAAGATATTTCGAATGTCAGATAATGGAATTGATTATCAAATACCGTCGACATCATCATTATCAAAATCGCTTCCATATTCTTTATCTAAAATAATTATCCACATATTAAATGACAAAACATATTTTCGATTCTTCTGGCCAGCAAGTATTGGTTATGGGATTTTTTATGCGGTGATATCAGGTATGCTGATTTACCGTAGTGACAGCATTTCATCTTTGTACGGCGTTACCATCCCGTCAATTACTATGATAACATATGGCCCAATGGGCTATGTTCCCACAATGGCCGCTTACTTTACTGAACATATTGGACTGCTAATCATACCAATAAATTTTTTTATTATCTTAATAGTTTCAGCGTTGGTTGGGTTTAACACAGTACTTTCTATTTATGCATTTGTGAATCGCCCGAAGAGATCTACTACCACTACTTGTCCTTTTCTGGGTGCGCTTGGAGCAATTACAAGCTTATTTGCAGCCTGTCCGACATGTGCTTCATTTTACATATTTACAATTATGGCAGGGTCATTAGCACCTACTATAGCAGCTTTTACTGCAAGTTTTTATACCGTATTTATAGCCGTAAGCATTCCTCTACTTATACTTACTCCATTTTTAACTGCGTTAAGTATTCGTAAGATGGTGTTCAGTCAGTGTTCATTAGACAAGAAGAATAAATGAAATGAAAGAAAAGAAGCTACACACATTATCTATCTGTCCAATATTATTTATCACACACCTGACATGGCTCTGTTCATTTAACAGCAGAATAGGTAATACTTTGGTTATGCATATCAATA
>JBEVTH010000394.1:0-1833 GCA_041156085.1 Candidatus Nitrososphaera maunauluensis | reverse complement strand
AACCATCTAAAACAGATTGGCTTTTACTGTTGTTATATGACTATGACCTCGAAGCTTTGCACATATAGTTCTTAGTTTTTTGTTATCGCTCAACCTATATGATGACACGTTAACGTTATCTCCATCAACATAGTACTTCACACGCTGATTTTTGCTGCATGCTGATTTGATGAGTTCCTCAAATGAGGTAGGGAATAATTGTGTAGACTTGATCTCAACACATTCGTTAACTGTAGTGTCAACCGGATCTGTTGTTACATTGACAACCTGTTCTAGTTGCTGTAACACAACGTTATAAAACTCCATTGTCTCCTTAGCATCTTCTGGTTCTACAATATCCTTTAACTTTAGACGGGCTATCATCTTTGCTATTGTGATAATAGTCTCTCTTACTCTTGGAGAGCCGTATTTCTGCGCTATACTAATGTAGTATTCTTTGAGCATGAACTTTGCCTCTTCTGACAACTTTGGGTTGAATTTCTTACAATATTCGATGTGTTTCTGTAGGTAAACAGAATAGTTAGGTACCAGCTTGTCATCTAGTTCAAACTTCTTACCAGCGTATTCTCTAACCAATTTTTCTTCCCTTCTATTCCTAAAGGTAAAGATCAAATCAAACCTGTCTGTCAGCGGTTTTAACATAGGGATTTCATCAAGGTCAATCTTTTCAAGATATTTCCATTCTCCGTCTACTGGGTTTGCAGATCCGATTATAGCAGTTGGCGACCTAATGCGTGAGTTAATACCATATTTGTTGACTGTAAAGTGTTGCTCCTGCAACACATCTAACAAATGTTTCTGATCTTCATAGTCCATCCTGCCTATTTCGTTAATAGCACATATAGCGCCTTTAGCCGCTGCGACTGGGCCTATTCTCAATACATAGCCTTCATCTTCTTTATCAACTATTGCAGTCAGACTTTTGCCTGAAGAGTTTTGTCCGCTCTCATATCGGCTATTCGGTATTAAATCTACTGCCTTTTGTAGTAGTAATGACTTAGCTAATCCTACATCTCCTATGAGCAAGGTATTAACTTTCTTCTGCAATATATCTGGACTTGCACTTACAGCAGATAGAATCAATGCTTTTTTGACATGGTTATACCCAATAACATCAACTGCAAACATATCAGCCAAGACATCCAAAATCGTTTTGCCTCTTAGCTTAAGCGGTATTTGCTTATGCTGGACATTATCAACCTTAACAAATCTCTCTATGGCTTGGATATCTTGACTTGTAACGATGACTTTGTTGCTAGACTCATAAGTTATTGATTGTACGTATAGATGGGAGGCAAAGTTGTTAGCAAATGACTCATTGATTATATGGATCTGGCCTGTAACCGTTGCTCTCTCACCTATATGCGTATAAGGGTCTTGTGTGTCTTCATCAAATAGAATAACTCGTAAACCATCTAAATCACTAAAGCTATCAGCATCACGCAGCTCTACGAATATTGCATTGGTGTATTCGCATCTTGCACGAAATATTTCTCCTTTACAATTGATGCATTCTCTTGGAGTCTTTATCTTCTGATAGATTTCAGGCTTCCCATCAGCATATCTTACACCTGGCATGGAATTGATTGTATTACAACCTAAACATTCATACTCATATGATTTGATAATCTTTTTAAGTTTTGATATGGTAGAGATTATTCCATAAACCTTTACCCACCCTTCATGTAACCTGGCTGCTTTGGATACTGGTATTACTTGGAGTGAGGATAGATCATACCCTTTTTTGTTATTATCTTCCTTGCTGCTGGTTTTACTGCTGATTTTCTTTTCTTGCTCTTTTGTTCTTGTATAATACGCTACTGCGTCATTCCA
>JBEVTH010000393.1:0-1841 GCA_041156085.1 Candidatus Nitrososphaera maunauluensis | reverse complement strand
CCCTGCATAAAGCCTGGAAAAAGTATTTAATTCTCAAAAATATGTTATAATAAATAGTAACATAAGGATAGATATTATCCAATATTTAGAAAAACTGTTCTTATTTACATATGTATAGATATTCTCATAATATGAGGTTAGATAATAACTATATCTAGAGTCATATGACATGATTGTGTAGACATGGATAAGTCCAATAAGAAAAACCTAACGATAATAATACCCATTATAGCCATAAGCGTAGTGGCTAGGATACTGATATATTATATGATTTCTAGATAGCTATGTTTTGATATTATCCTGTTAATTCAAATGGAGTTACTTGATAGTAACAAAATAATGTGATACAACAATAGGAAAGATTGTTTTATCTGGATTTTAACCTGAACCTTTGCTATACAATATAGTTAATTTATCAATTCAACGTTCTTTCCATAAATACATCTGCTCTATAATTATCATTGTATTTAGGAATGTCAACAAAACCGTTCTTTAAATATAGTGCTCTTGCTGGATACAGTGCTTTTGAACTATCCAGGACAATCCTTGAATACCCAACGCTTTTTGCAAAATCTATCGCTATATCAAGCAACTTTTGACCCACGCCTGATCGTCTAAAATCATGTAATACATACATACGCTTTAGTTCACATGTTGATTCAAATTGTTTCAAATTTCTTACAACAGTAGTACCTAGTATTTTTTGTTTTTGTTGGGTATTGGAATAATCATCATTAACAACTGTTTCTGCAACCCAAAAGCAACTTCCATTAGACTTGTTGTAACTTTCGTCAATTGCAAATATGTCAGAATCCAAAGTATCAAATTCGAGCTTAAATCTAAATTCATTAACAATGATATCTGAAATAAATTCTATGACTTTATCAGAATCACTTTTTTGAAATGGTCTTATATTGATACCTTGTGACAAGGTTAGCCCTTTTTGATTATTTTGAAAATAAGCATTATTCTGTTGTATAGCTATAATTAATTGATAAATCACACTATTGTGTTCCTTACTTCTTCTTGGCTTTATTCAAAAATGCAGACATCATTTTTTGTCTGTCTTCGTGTGCAAAACATAATGCCCAACCATAAATTTCTAGCTGTAATCCTGTATCAATATCTGCATCCATTCCTTTGTTGATTAACATTTTACTAGTTTTTACGGCCATAAAACTATTATTTGCAATCTCTTTTGCAAAAGAAATACTTTCGTCAATCAGCTTTTTATTTAGAATTTTAGCTAGTTCTTTGGCTCTTTGTTTTTCTTGTAGTTCGTATTGTTGTTCTTCTTGAGGATTTGTAGAAGATTGTTTAGAAAGAGTTGGTAGTGCCGGCATGTCTTCTTCAGTACTCAAACTGATTACTCTATTAATCAGCCCAATTTTTTCTGCTTCTTCTGCTGTAATCATTTTTCCTGTATAAATGAGCTCTTTTGTTTTTGCGGGACCTACAATTCTTAGCAGTCTTTGAGTACCACCCCATCCTGGCGGAATGCCAACTGTGACTTCTGTCTGACCTATCTTTGCATTGCTTGACGCTATCCTTATATCACATGCCAATGCAAGTTCACAACCACCTCCTAAAGCATAGCCATTAACTACAGCAATAACAGGCTTTTCTAAATTCTCTATTTTATTGAGCAAACCGTGAATAAACGTTGCATATTTTTCTGCTTCAATAGGATCAATATTTACTACATATCTGATGTCTGCTCCTGCACAAAAGGATTTTTCTCCTGTACCAGTTATAATTACAACCTTTATGTTATTATCTGCACCAAGAACGTCAATTGCTGTAGATAATTCTGACATTGCTTCTCTGTTAAGAGCATTTAG
>JBEVTH010000392.1:0-1843 GCA_041156085.1 Candidatus Nitrososphaera maunauluensis | reverse complement strand
TCGATATCCTTGAATTATCTTTAATTTTACAAGTCATTAATTGATCATATCAAGCCAAGCAAGAACTTCAACAATACTATCAATACTATTATTCCTACAACAATATAGATCAAATACCATATAGACATCTATTTCATATGTAGGAGATAACAAGTAATAAGAAATTCCGATGATTTATAGCTTAGATTATATTCTTTTAAAATATACAATTGATATTCTATATCATTATATTAATGATAACTATTTCTACAAGAGGAGTCCAGTTATCAAATGAGAAAAGAGTATCAAAGCAACATAAAATTTATACCTAATTATTATCAGAACAATGCTGGAGTGGAATTATTGAAATATTTCAAAGAAGCCTTTTCTTGCCATTCCATAATCTCCGTAGAGAATCTTATACTTTGAATTTGTATATCTTTTACTGAGCACAGGATATTTTCCTGAATTATTATTGTGTATTTGAATAGCGACAGAAACATTTGGGAACAAACTCTTGTACTTGTTTATATCTTGAGTAAGTAATTGAGTTGATGAATGTCTTCACCTGTCATAAGTGTCTATTGTCTCCGTGGCAAATAAGCATTTTCATACCCTTTGTCTTTGACCTCAGATGAATCTTTGCAATCAAAAAGCGTATTTAGCAATTGTGTTTGAAATTGCTTTATAAGATTAGAGATCAGGCCTCCTTATATTAAGCTCTAACAACTAAATCCCATCGTTGTGTAATTCTAAAGGAACGCCTTAGAGCTTCTATCTTTTCGTTGACTTCTAAGAGGTATAGAATCAAAGCGTTGATATCTTTAGAATTAGTGAGCAATATCGATTATATTGTAAACTTGTCCTTTTCCCAACCAACTTTTCTACTATGTCTTGTTGTTGGGATAGAGGTTGGAAAATATAACCATCAGGTGAATTTTTGGGTGATCTATGGCTGGAGAGTTTTTTTGATGCAAGTGTTAAGAACATTTTCAATAAGTCTTTTGATTTATAGAAGGTCTCTATGGTCTTTTGGCAGACTGAGAACTTTTGTTCATCCTCAACACGCTAAAACCAATATTATCTTCCAATTTTGATAGGCTATGCTATTTTTATCAAGAATGCAACTTATCTCTTTTTGATGAATTAAATGTAATTGCTTATATCATATAATGTGGATTTTTGACTATGAGTAAACAAGATAACCATGTGAAATCTACTAGTGATAATAGTATTGCCGAAGCTAAAATTCTGGAACAAGGTGACATCTACTTCTTTTATCGACCAAAGAAAGGCGCCGAAGAAGTAAAAAGTATTGAAGATGTTCGACGATTCTTTATGGTGACTGCGCCTGAAGAAGAAAATAACAAGAGTCGGTTATACCGATTATTTGTTATAGGTAAAAAATCCCTTCCAGAAGTGAGGAAGACTGAAGCTAGAGCCTCTGAAAGGTATTGGGCTAGAGTTGGGGGCATTTTCAAAGACCCTAATGAGCTTACAAAAGAACTCTTATCAGATGAATTTAGGAAAGGTGATGCTGCAAGACCAGTTGGGGAAGGGAAGTATGCGATAGTAAAGCATCAAAATCATGCAGAGCTTGCGTACATTCTTGAAATGCCAAATGAGCCTGGTGAAGCTCAAAATGAATTAGGTATAGAAAAAGAAGCAAGTTATGTTATTTCAGTTATCAATCCAAAGAAGCCAGCAGCATCCTCGGTACCACCAGGTGGCAGTTATCCAAGTACTGAAGAAATTCCAATGTACCCAGAGGAAGTTTTAAAGGAGTTTAATGATTCTGATATCTTTGTCTCCTTAGCAAGGAATACAAAATTAATAGACTATCAAAATGCGCAGATAATACTTA
>JBEVTH010000391.1:0-1845 GCA_041156085.1 Candidatus Nitrososphaera maunauluensis | reverse complement strand
TTTTAGAAAGTATTTGTGTATTATTTCCTTCTATTTGGTTCAATTGGCTTGCGGTCCCAGCAGCCTTTGGCCCACCTTTAACTGTCGTAGTGGTGGTAGGCGAGGTACTACTAGGTTTGGCACTGGTAGCACCACCACCCCCCTTATTAGCACTTGAAGTGGCATTTTGTGTAGTGCTCTTTTTTCGTGCGTTAGTCTGTGCAAGTACTGACGACGAATGATTACCTATAGATGCTAAAACCAGCCCAAAAGCAATTCCAAGTACCAAAGTGACAGATATTGTTGTGTTCATTTATATTTGGAAATAATAATTTTTGCTTAAGATAATAGTATGGTCTGTGCATATCTACAAAAAGTAATGAGTGTACGTAAACAATTCAAGTCTGTCATTATATCTTTTTCACATAATGAATTATTACACCACAAGCCAATATAACTAATCCTATTATAGAAATGGCAAATCCGTTTACTGTCCATCGAGGATTGCTATACATAAATGAAGATTGTGGACCAATCTCCGATTTACTTTGTGCTACAAATATTATTCCAGCTATCATAAGTATACATCCGACAACAAATAACATCTTAGCTAAGATACACTTTCTCATGATACCGATCACATGTGGAAGGATATCGTATGGATATTTTATAGATTGCATCTACATACTTTAGGAAATTGTTATTTGTAGTTGGCTAGGAGGCATGTAATCTTTCCAATCGAGACATTTTTCTCATTCTAAGATTTCTCCAATCGGTATCTACAGTAACTAGAAATTTTGATATCTTATAAGGCCTTCATCGCTTGTAACTGAGACTTCAACAAGGAAGATGCCATTTGTAAAGCTATCTTCAACTCTTAAGTTAGCTACTTGTATATTCATCAGATAGTTTCAATAGCAATAGCAATACTCTAGGAGAAGTACCTGCTGTGTTCAGTGAATCTTAAGTACATTCTACAAAAATGAAATTCTAGCATTGTATTATAGAATTGCAGAGATAAATAATTAGAATTCAATGCAATGACAAATCAGCGTAATTTTTACTTTATACATTATGCGCTGATATTAATCCTTTCTCCCTCGTCATTCTAATGCAATGGTAACAGAGGTAATAGGTAGGTAGCAGCGGTAACAAACATGGTAGCAATGGTAACAGAGATAGCTAGCCATGATTATTGTTAATATTAAAAGAATCTGTATGTTAAACAGCAGCGAAAGAGAAAAACTTGTTATAGATCTATATAATCAAGGCAGAAATGTACGCGAAATAGCCCAAGAGGCAAGAATGTCATTTCGTGATATCAGTGCTATTGTAAAGAAGATAGAATCCAATAGTGATGATGGAAATGCAGCGGAGAACAACAATAACAATAACAACAAATCTCATAATGAAAAGGCTACCGAAGCTTACAGACTCTTTAGTGAAGGAAAAAAGCTGATACAGGTATCAATAGAACTAGGCTTAAGAGAAAAGGAAGCTAGCAAGTTATTTAGTGAATTCTTGAGGTTAAAAGGGCAAGGAGAGGTATATGAGATTTATTTAGAAAATAAACACTATCTTAAGAGTCTTAGAAAGCTACACAGAGTAGTAAAGACGGAAGGAGTAACAGCAGATAGGATAGAATGGTTTGTTAATATGGTAAAGATATGCGCATACAAAATTCCAGAGCTTCAGAAGAAGTATGCAATGCTAAAAGACGAAGTAGAAAGAATTGACGAGAGAAAAGTAATGTCAAATCATGAATTGGGTAAGATGAATAATCAGATTACATACCTACAAAGAAACTTGTATCAGTTATCTACAGATTGCAATAACAAAATAAACGAGTTAGCATATTTACAGATT
>JBEVTH010000390.1:0-1851 GCA_041156085.1 Candidatus Nitrososphaera maunauluensis | reverse complement strand
GATTGAATCATGTACAAAATCATTTAACTCTCCTGCAGTTTCAGTACCAGCAAATCCTCCTCCGGCTACTACAAAAGTCATCAAACTCTTTTGTATCTCTTTATTTTCATATTCTAGATCTGCTTGTTCGAGCATACTTAGGATATGATTTCTTATAATTATTGCGTCGTCTAAACTCTTTATCGTCAAAGCGTTATTTGCAAGATCAATATTTCCAAAGAAATTTGTTTCACTGCCAAGTGCTACAACTAGGTAATCATATTTTAATTTATGAAGGCTACATTGATTGCTCTGCCAGCCCTTCGGACCAGCTTTCTTACCACCGATAGCATGTGTTAGAACGACCTGCTTAGAATTCAGGTCTATTGATTCTATATTTGCTTCATAAAACTTCGTTCGCTTATTGCATAAAGTTCTAATCGGTGTCGCGATGTGTTTTGTTTCCATCATACCGGCTGCTACTTCGGGTAGCATAGGGCTAAAAAGGAAGAAGTTATCCTTGCTAACCAAAGTAATATCGATGTCGGCAACATTTTCAAATGCACTTTGGATCCTTCTTAAAACTTGTATACCAGCAAAGCCGCCTCCCAAAATCAATATACGTATCACGTCAGTACCACTATCCGCAGCAGTACCAGGATCCGTGGATATTGTCTCGAAAGCTGGAATATCGCCTTTAGAGGGAATATTTTCAATCAATTTGGTCATCTCCTAAATTATCTGATTTTGCAGAAAATTCGCCTGTTTCGAATAGAGTGGGCAGTCACTAATGTACCTTTTCATTCCATTGCTATGTTCTACTATTTTACCGTAACTGATTTAGCAAGATTGCGTGGATAATCCGGATCTGCATTCTTTGCAAGCGCTAGATAATATGCTAGAATCTGAAGAGGTATTATTTCGATAATAGGGTAAATAATACTACTTTTCATAAATGGAATCTTGATAAATATATCATATGCCTCATTTGGTCTATCAGAAATACCAATTATCGTAGCGCCCCTTGCTTTTATCTCCTGAGCACTAGTAATGTTGTCATCTGAAGTATTATCGCTAGGGTTGATTATTATAACATAGCTGTTTCTATCGATCAATGCTAGTGACCCATGTTTCAGCTCCCCAGCTGAGATACCTTCTGCATGGATGTAAGATAGCTCTTTTATTTTCAACGCGCCTTCAAGTGCAATAGGATAATGAATTGATCTACCTAAGACATAAATATCTCTTGCATCTCGGAGCCTTTGTGCAATATCATGTATATCATCTTCACTAGTTATTACTTCCCGAAGAGACTCATTAAGAAATATTTTATTGGCTTCAAAGCCTAAGCAACCATTGCATAGTCGATCTACTATGGTGTAAATTAGAAACAATTGAGCCGTGAAACTTTTGGTTGCGGCTACTCCTATTTCAGGCCCACACTCTATACTCAAAAATGAATCGCTGATTCTGGCTAAGGATGAAGTTGGAATGTTCACAATAGAAAGTATCCTAGAACCCAAATGTTTTGCAGCCTTTACAGCTTGTAAAACGTCTGCTGTTTCACCACTCTGAGAAAAGGCAAGTAGAACCGAAGAATTGTCAATACCATCAAGGGTATATTGAAATTCGCTTGACACCGTAGATTCGGTGTGAATTTTTGCAAAAATTGATAGTATATGTTTAGCAATTAAAGCACAATGATAACTTGTTCCGCTACCTGTAAGAAATACAGTCTTGGAATTTCCCAGGATATTGCAAAATTCCACTATCTTATCTAAATGTTGAGTTCCTGCAGTTTCAAATATCATGGGCTGTTCATGGATTTCTTTTAGTGTATGATGTGCATATTTTCCTTTGTCTATTGCGGCT
>JBEVTH010000389.1:0-1852 GCA_041156085.1 Candidatus Nitrososphaera maunauluensis | reverse complement strand
TACCTCGCATACCTTCTAGCAAATAAATGGTTCATCCACATCAATATCAGATGCTTCTTTAAAAGCGGCTTTCCAAGCTTTATAATGACTTGGCATGGAATCTACCAATACTCCATCTGAATCAAAAAGAATTGCTTTCATGAAAATTGATAGCAAATATACTAATTATGAATTCATCGATCATAGAAAGGCTTAGGAAAAAGAAGGAACACTCTGATTTGACATCGTTGTTGTTGTATTTAGAGTAGTATTAAATGCAAATGGTAATTCAAGTCTAGTCCTTATGATAAATATTAAGAATGTAACTTATCTGAATATGACTTTCTGGAGCAATTCACCCTTAAATTCAATTTAACAGAATCGTGTTCTAATCATAATCAAGTTATTGAATCAATTCCCCGCCACTCTTACAAGAGATGATAATGCAGTAGATAAAATAGTGGATGGTTGTACCAGTGTCCAATCAATGGACTAGAAGTTACACCACAATTGGTGACAGAGCATGATCCATTTCATTTCTTTCTGAAGCAGAAGAATATTGAACGCATTTATCTATAATAGAAAGTATGATTGACTCATTTGAGGTTGTGAATAGTTCAGTTAGTCGGTTATTATCATTAGATTTTACCCTATCTAATATTATCTCAAGTGCCTTAGTTAGTGTAGTGGAATATCTGCTCTTATTAAAGAGCAATAATCGTGATCATTCATTCAACCAATCATTCATGGTAAAGACACAATTATCCAAATTCGATTGACTAAAAGTTTTGACTAACAGCATATTTAACAATAAACCAAAGGATACTTAATAGATAATCAGACATCCAAATACCGCTTCTTGGTATAATGCATTTAACCTAGGACATTATCTATTGTCCTGCAATAATAAATTCCACTCAGTAGTGATAGGATCACTATAGATCCGTTCACTTCGTTCCATTATCAAGCGTACAACCATAATCCTTTGGTAGCTGCTTAAGGAATAGTAAGATATTTTGCTTTACTAAACATGATTAGAATTTATTTACTATTATTTATCTGGATCATATGTACTCTGATCTAAGAGAAGCGCTTTTTACTGCAGTAGAGGAATCTTTAAGTAACGAATCCTCATTAGCAGTTGCTTTCTCAGGAGGCGTAGATAGTGCACTGCTGGCAAAAATATGCAAAGACTTGGGAAGGAAAGTCATATTATTAACTATAGGATTTCCTGAATCTCCCGATATTAAATTCTCAAAAATAATTGCTTCAAAGCTGGGCTTATCCCATAAGATACATGAACTAAACGAAGAACATTTTAAAAAAGATCTGAACTATATCTATCGTAAAATAAACTGTGAAAACGTCTCCCACATTGAAAATTGCCTTGCTTTTTTTTATGTTGCAAATCTTGCTAGCAGAAATGGCTTACGATTACTTTTTACAGCAAATGGTTGCGATGAGCTATTTTGTGGTTATAATAAGTACAGGTTGACTTACGAACAAGGCAGAACAAGTATAATAGAGTTAATAGATCAAAAACTTTCAAACGAATTTGAACTTATGCAAGAGATGCAAGTGATAACAACTGAGATCGGAGTGAAACTAAAACAACCATTTTTATCTCAGAAGTTTATTTCATATGCGAAGGATATCCCAATAGACCAAAAAGTTAGAGGATCTAATGATTTTATTCGAAAACACATTTTGAGAGAAACTGCACTTTTAATAGGAGTTCCAAAGGACTCTGCAATGAAGCCTAAAAAAGCAATTCAATATGGATCCTTAATCCATAAGAAATTCAGCACATTAACAGGGGGCAAGAATTATATCGACTTCGAAAAGCACGACGACCGTCTCTCAGGTTTATAGG
>JBEVTH010000388.1:0-1852 GCA_041156085.1 Candidatus Nitrososphaera maunauluensis | reverse complement strand
GAGTCATCTTTGATAATTACTTGGATGATGATACATGTCCATCATCATTTCTTTTAGATATTTTGATGATATAACACTTGCTTTGAATACGGTATATACTATACTTTGAGAGTTTTAAAAGTTAGATGGATATGGTTATTCTATTAATATTCCTATAGTGGTGCCGGATTGTCTATTCGTTATCGCTTAGCTATAGTTTTAATTTAAGAGACGTCCCACATACATTTAGTATTAAATATTTTATTTGTAATAAGTAAAATAATAGGAATGAAAATCTCTATTTCAACACTCATTTTGATACCTAACTTTTATTATTCCTTTGTAGGTTGTAAACCAAAAATGAGATGAACTATCTCCTAAGTGCTAATATTGGAGATAGTCGTGATGCTTTCCATGCCGGGAATAAGCCAGCACCTATGCTCAGGAGCAAGGAAAGTATCCATACATTTAGAAGATCTGATGGAAGAAATACAGGAGGGATATGTACCTGACTGCCTCCACCTCCTGGTCCTCCACCTGGTCTACCTCCTGAAAAATCAGACAATACATAGGATCCACTGATTCCTACTGATAATCCCAGCGACGCTCCTAATAGACCTATAATCAGGGCCTCGACTAAAAACATTGATAGGATGAAACTTTTCTGTGCACCTATGGCCTTCAAGGTACCGATTTCAGCTATTCTCTCGTTAACGGATGTGTAGAGAGTGGTAATAATTCCGACGGCACCTACAAGTAACGCAATAAACGCAACACTTAGTATAAACGAGCTGTTCCCATTTATGAATCGTTCTCTTATCTGTAAGATAGCCTTGGGTGTGATTACACCTATATTCTGACCATACAGATTTGTAATTTCCTGTTGTACAACGTCAGCATAATTTGCTGATTGAGCTATTACAACCATTTCATCAAATTTTCCTGATTTATGGAATAATGTATTTCCTGCATCTGTATTAATTATGACAGCTCTGTCTATCTGGTTGTTTCCAGTAGGTTGTATAATGCCACTTACCATGAAACTTTTTGATTCTTGTTTTTGCGCTCCTGTGACCGGGTCTACATAATTAGACGTTGCTTTGATAGTCTCGCCAACAAAAAGAAATGCTGAGGTCTTACCAGGTGGGTTGGCAATACTATCTCCTACAAGTATGGAAGAAGGGTCTGTTGGTTTTATAGTAGAACCCTCTGTCAACTGAAGGGAAGGATCAATTAGATAAATTTTTTGAGGATCAGTTGCAAGAACAGGACTATTCAAGAAACTTCCTTGAGACTCAAGTGAGATTTGTCCTTGATATGCAGGGACCACTTCTTGAACAAACGGAAGTGATCTTATCCTATCTACGACTGCCGAATTTATAGTAATAGAGGCAGCAGTATCGCCTTGACCAAATGAACGTTGACCTGAACTGACAAAAAGGACGTTAGGAGCCAATGTATTTAATTGCTTGTTGACAAAATTATTCTGACCAGCACTGATACCATTAAGTGCAATCATCAATCCGCTTCCTACTACAACCATTAATATTGTCAGTGCAGACCTTGCTTTTCTTTCTTTTAGAGCATCAAAAGATAATAAGAAAATTTCTTTAACCTCCATATGTTTTTATCTCCCCTTTCTGCCGCCAACCTCGTCTGTTATATCTTTATCCACAGATGAAGCAATATCATCGAGGAAAGATTCTTGGCCCATGTCTTTATTCGCTTGTAATTTTCGGAGTTTCGATCTCGATCTTCTTCTAATAAGATATAAAGCAGCTATTGCTACAGCGGCCACTATAGATGCTATTATAATAATTCCATAGATGCTAGAACCTCCTCTTTGTCCACCACCGAAAATAGCTCCAAACCC
>JBEVTH010000387.1:0-1857 GCA_041156085.1 Candidatus Nitrososphaera maunauluensis | reverse complement strand
ATTACATGCATGCAGAAAAAACAGGTGATCTTAATACATTGTTACAAGATGCAAAGGATGCTTTGTCAAAGACTTCTGGCTAAATAGTAAAAAAATAGAAGAGACAAGAAGTGAAGATATGTTATGATGTAGAGGGACCTTCTTCTTTTTATATGGATTTTGTATACTTTCAACCAGACTGATGATTGTCGAAGTTGTACTTAATCAAATTTAACAAAACTAGCTGGTGGATTGTATTACTGATTGCAGTATTTCTCACACCTATAATCATTCTTGTAGGTCTCTGGGTATTACATGGTGGCTTATTTTGTCAATCTGTTGTTATCTTAAATGGCACAGAAACGTATAATCACTTCAACAATAATTTACCTTGTTTTGTTTCTAATGGTTCCTGATTTCTCTCTTAATCAACGAAGTTATATTTCTACTGGAATTAATTAATAGTAGTAATAAGTAAATTAATGATGTCAATAATAAGATGTTACTAAAAAACAACAAAGAGAGGTAGTTTAAGAAGCAAATTGTTTGGAACACTACATAAGAAGAAAGACAACAATAACAATGACGAAAGTAAACCGATAGTAGCAAAAAAAGAAGATAATAACACTATCTACCTCCCACAAAATACAGCTGCAGCAACACTATCTTATTCACCTAAACTCTATCAGAAGTATTACAATGATTATCGTGAAGGCATTTTAGAGATAGCAAAAACATTTCTTAGAATGTTGTCAAATCAGATAGTGGATAAGACAATGGTTGCAGAAGTCAAATGAAAATAAAGCTTAACATGATACATGATGTAAATTTAAAGTTGCTCGTACTGATTTTATAAACCTCTAGAAATGCCTTTTGATATCTATTCATGTCACAATGCTGAAATGAGGAAAAAGATAGAGTAGTTTGTCTTGCCTCGCTCCCAATGAAACAATGGAGACTTTATAAAAAATATCGGATCTCTGTTGATTGTAATATCTATTTCTTCATCAGAGAATTGAGATCTTTACTCCAGGTTAATTATGTTATCATGATTTAGCTTCACTTCTTATTTTTCCTTAGTAATCTTTCCATTTCTTCCTGCTGCTCTTTTGTTGCATATACAGTTTCTAATTCGCTAACCTTTGGGATTTTTAGTTCTACTGATATTGAAAGCACAAATTCAAGGGTGGTTTGTGAGATATCTGGATATTCTTTGAGTATTATTCTTTTAGATTCTTCTTTGTCTTGTTGTTTGTTGTTACTGGTCAAACTCTTCACTTCATCCTATGACATAGGTGTTTTTGCATGAACCACTTATCACCCTTGTTTTTACGGTTATGACATGCAAACATATCAGTATGTCCTAAACGATAGATTGTTTGTTGGCTCACTTCAAGACTGCCATTATGGGCTTATTACTAAATGGGGTTCGCTTGGTACCGGTGATGGACAGTTCAATGGTCCTGCAGGTATCGCTGTAGATGCTGCAAATAGTATCTATGTTACTGATGCAGGAAATAACCGTATTCAAGTGTTTACGAATGTATTGAACAAGGTACTTGAAAACTCAATAACTACGTGGATCTTCTCAATTCCCATCGGGAAGTCTTCAATCCAGATACCAATAAGTCAAAAGATCAGAGTGTTGGTGAAAACAAAAACAGATCGTAAAAATAGCTAATAATGCGTCCCCAGATAAAACTAGGCGTGAAAATTAGAGTAATCGATAAGAAACCTGGTGTGTTAGTTTTTGAAGATGATAATATTAGTAGATTTGCTTAAAAAAGGCGGTCATTGGCTAGAATCTTAGTGTATGTAAGATCATATAGCACCACTAGAAACACATTATTATAAAATCTGAGATATACATCTACAACT
>JBEVTH010000386.1:0-1859 GCA_041156085.1 Candidatus Nitrososphaera maunauluensis | reverse complement strand
ATTATTAAAATTGAACGCTAACGATCTGATGTCTCCTCAAGTTGTTGTAGCAAAGCAAAATACCAATGCAGAACAGATTAGCGCAAGGCTGTTGGCGGGAGAATTTAACGGACTACCGGTAGTCGATAATAATGGTGCTGTGGTGGGGATTGTCACAGCTATTGACATCTTAAAGGCAATGCAGGGTGAACGCGGTAACAGGCAGCTCAATACAATGGTGGCAAAAGACATAATGACGCGAGATCCGTCAGTAGTGAAAAAAGGCGCACCGATTGAAGACGTTATCGATATCATGGTTGAAAAACAAATTGAATTGGTACCTGTGGTAGAGGATGATGGCAGTAACAAGCTTATTGGGGTAGTAGCCAGATTGGACATATTAAGAGAAAAGTTGAACGAAGGATTTATCATCATGGGAAAGAGAGGGGCAATTGCAAGAACGTAAACTATATCAGTTACTGAACCTCACTTTTGAATAAAAAATAAAACTAGTTGCAACACTTATCTAAGGAATAGGAAGCCCACTATTCCAGATGTTATTTCATGAGTGTTTACAGTATATTCATCCAGAAGTGAAGAATCAGAATATTACGAACAGAAGTGGCAGGATGACTCAAAGATGAAATTAGTGGAAGAAGAACACGAGGGAAAATAGAATCAATCAGTTAGAAGAGGAGAACAGGAAGCTAAAGCAATTAATCGATAACTATATCTCAAGGCAGATTACAAGCAATGATATATAATAATCCTCTATGTGATCTCTTGTTTTCTCACCATATTTATTTAAAATAATTCAAAAAAGACAATGCACTGGATTGTATTTTTGTATGCTAATACACTGGATTGATATTCACTCTTGTTCAGAAAGATTTATGAACGATGTTGGGAATTATCATTGGTCATCATAATAAATAATTTGTGCGAAATAAAAAAGGGTAAAATATTTATTCAATGGATAGATCGCTATTGACAATAATTAGGCATTTCTTTGCATATCAGATGCTGTGTACCATATATAACAGTGTTACCAAAGTGGCTTTTGGTCTTTGATGGATCAAACCATAGGCTAACTGCACTTCCATCTGTAAACTTTATACTAGTTGGAACATCTTTGACAGGGCCTTCTTTCATCGTTACTGTTGATGTACCGTTAAACGTAGTAGAATTATTTACAACAGCTGTTTTTCCATTCATCTTAAAATCAGATACAGTATGTTTATGTGACGCAGTGCCATCCGTCTTCATCATATAAAATGTAGCATTAAACATTGGATTTGCGGTATTGATGTTGTTCATCTTATAGACTCCTCCGATGATCCAATTTGTCTTGCCTGTCGATGCATCATTTTGTAAACTTGTAAGAGATCCACTTACAGAGCTCCTTGACAAAATAGGGCTAGAATTAGGAGATGAGGATGACGATGAATTTTGTGCATATATAAGTATGGGTGCAACGCTTAAGACAAGTACAAGGCTTGCTAATGAAATGACCAAGCCTGCTGCCAATAATGTCGACCGTGTATATTGTTTATCCATAACTAAAAGGCAACGAATTGCCATTTATAAGTAATTCCATTTGCCAATACACTAAACTTCTAAGCTTCTATCTCCAAAATTGAAAATCAGTTGATCAGCATATGCGAACTCCTATCAATTTATTACTTGAATCAAACCAATGTGCAGTTATCTTCAAATTGTTCAATGCAGGAGTAGTACTCATCACTTCACCTTTAACATAATAGTGCTCTTCTTGGGTAAGAGACTCACTATAGGTATTTGCGCGTATGCAGAACGCTGCGTTATGGTGGTGATAGCACCAAACATAACTAAAGTTGTGATGATCGTAAAAACTATGGAAG
>JBEVTH010000385.1:0-1870 GCA_041156085.1 Candidatus Nitrososphaera maunauluensis | reverse complement strand
TTCAATTCAAATGATTAAATCTAATTCATTACTCTGACTTCCTTTAGGTACGGTCGATAATCCAAGTACTGTACCAGTATCGCCCTCACCAACGTCCGCATGGATATCATGTATATGGATTAGTCTGATTCTGTCGCCTACCTGTATATTGTTTTGATTTATATCTTTGTTGTTACTCAATTTCTTTACCAATTACTCTACTGATTTATGATGGCATATCCACCAAATGTCACATTCCTATTTTACATATTAATAATTATATCTTTCTTTTTTTGTTAAAAAATAATGGGATATATAACATATACCTAAATGTTGATTGTCTAAAGAGCAGGATAGAATAATACCTGAATGATTAGAGGAGGGGACAATAGAAACTATTGATAGTTTGATTGGATTAAGAGATATAGAAAGTGAATTCTTGTTGATGATTTCGATGGTGGCTATATAATACTGTACAGCGATATCTATCCATGAAGCTTTCATAAAAGAATTAATAGAAAGAAAATCCCTAATTGATTTAGCTCCCATCGTTAACAAGCTTGGCATATGGAATAGTGATGATCTGAAATATACAAAAGAGCTAAACAAATTTAGAAATGGAGTAGCTCATAGAAATCCGAAGCCATTTAAAGTAAACTCATTTTTAAATATTGATTCTGCTTTAGTTAATCTGGATATCATATCGTATATAATAAAATCCATCCATCTTTTAAATAAATTGTTTATTTATAATTTTTATTTTTATTCCATTATCCATTATATGTAGACAGTAGATAAACGTTTACATTAATTATGTTTATCCAATCGAAAACACTAGCAATAGCGCTAAAAATGTAAAAATAATTTTTGAACCAAAAGAAGAAAAAGCTATTTTCATAAAAGCAGATAAAATAAGGATATATCAGGTTATTTCAAATCTATTTAAAATGCTGTCAAATTTACAAATGAAGGAGGAAACTATATCTATTATGATTGATCTCAATAATACAAATACAAATAAAGAAAAATGAGAAGATGTTAAAGATAAAGGACATAGGTTGGTATAGATGCTGATGTTTTACCAAAGCTGTTCTCAAAAAGGACGACTTTCATAAGATACTTGTATTAGTATTGATTAATTATCGAAGCGATAGGGATGCAAACATAATATGTAATACTAAAATTTCAGGTTCGATTTGTTAAATGAAATATTTTCAAAGACTTATTAGGCATACAGTAAGATCTACTATATGGTACTTGGACTTCTATGGACTCTGATAGTTGTAGTTGTAGTAATCATCGTCATAGTTGTATTGCTCAAGTTGGTCTTTGCGATAATAGCAATAGGCCCTCTAGCATTAGAACAACATGACATACAGGCTATAACCATGTTTGTCAAAGCCCCTGCTGTGGTTTTGGGTTAATTACCTCCTTTTTTGAAATTTTTTTCAAATGTTCTCCGGTAGTTATAGATCATGATATTATTATGAAGCAACCAAATGAAGAAATGTCAAGTCTTGCTCCTTCTGTCAATCCTACAAAACCAAATTAGTCAAAAAAGGTAGAATGTATATAACTACTTATGTTTAGCATACTTGAAGAGAAGAATCTAACTAATGATCATATCAAGAGTATATAAAAGGTTAGAGATATTAAAAGAATTTTAATTGAAGAGACATCGCGACATTATTGGGAATCAAGTAGAAGTTATTGAGTTAAAGGATAAATCAGAAGATATCAGAACAATACGGAAGCGTCTTCAGATACAATAATAAATAAAGAAAAAATCAAGTTTAGAGGATCTTCCGATTATTTTACAGCGATCTGTTTAGCTGATTCTTTTTGTATGATGATCATCTGTCTTCTGCTTTAATATTACTACCATCTCCTA
>JBEVTH010000384.1:0-1873 GCA_041156085.1 Candidatus Nitrososphaera maunauluensis | reverse complement strand
TTTGAGTGTCATTCGTTGATACCTAAAAGGTATTACTCATCTTAGAAATTATTTGTCCATAAGACATTATTTTTGATGACGGATACCCTTCCACAAACATACACAGTTACCTATCTTTTTTTCTGTTAACTGAGTACCTAAGAGATATACATTGTCTCCTAGGTTTTCTAGTTTCAAATGAAAGGTCTTATTGTTAGTAAGGTGGGAAGAGCAATTTGTTTGTTTTATTGCTGGAATTAAATAATGTAAGTAAAATATGCTTGATTTAATCATCAGAGTATTGTTGTTATTATTGAAAATTGACGTCTGTTATGTCCTACAGCAAGCAACTGTCCATTTTTATCTACTGCTGCTACGAACTTCATTTTTTTATCTGCAGATAAAGCAAAGCAGCCAAACAAATTTCCTAAATGAAATTATGTTCTTCGTCAATCAATGACAACCAAATTTGTAATATTCATCATATGTGAAATGGATGAAACAAACTATTAGTATTGTTGACCATTCTTCCATAATAAGAATTATAGTATGCACATCAACATGATTTGGTTTTGATGGTGGCTACTTTCTAGGCAATTTTTAGCCTTATCCTAATTTTCCTTCTATCAATGACTAGTGGTACAAAGGGTAGAAGTGTATATGAAAATACATCACCGGAAACAAAGAATCAATTATTGCAGAGTATAACGGAAGTAGAACCAATAGAATTAAACGAAAATTTCCTGATACTTTGGTAAATTTGTAAATAGTTAATGCAAATATCAAAGAATCTAGAATACCTATAGCAACGGTGAACCTTTTCGTCCAGTCGAAAAACGTTTCACTGCTTTGAGATATTCAGTTTTAAAAAAGAAAGAATCCTCTTTCATAGTTGATAAAATGGGATACATATAAGAAAAAGCAGCAACAACAGCCGGTTGATCCACGGTTTGCTTTATGATACCTAAAAAATATCATGGAAACGAGATTATTTCCGTGAATGTGAAAGAAGATGAATAAACTGTGTGAATCAGGTTAATTTAGTGATCATGGATAGAGAGCACTAGAAAAAGGCCTGGATTGGATTCAAAGCATCAAGAAAGAAGGTGATGAAGACAAAATGATAGTCCATACTTCTGCATGGGACATAGAAATAAAAGTAAGGGATTTTCCAGACTTGAACTTGTAGTCTTTTGAAGTAACGGTTTCTTTGACATTCGTAAAAACTCATGGTAACTGGATTACAGCTAGATGATAATAGCAGACTGCAGCAGAAAATCAAAAGACAGCGGTAACAATAGCCATATCTTCGCCCAATCACAATTATATGACTTATTAGTCGTTATTCCGAAACCTATCAAGAAAGATAAACTTTGATGCATTTTCCGAACACAGGGCTACGCAGCGTAACTCTGTGTAAGTTAATAATAGATATTTTCTACAGATTTATTATATATGATAATCAATAGTAAGAAATGTTAATATACTATTGACGCTATAATTTTTATATAACATGACGGCGAAACCTCGCTGGGTTTGTACCAACTGTGGAATGTGGTCAGGACGAAAAGATAGTTAAAACGACACATTACAAGTCAACATGATGGAATTAGTCCGATCGTTTCGTTTATCGATTACCTAGTCGGTAGGAGATCTGGCCAATATCCTCCAAGTGCTCCACCTACATATCAAGGCAAAACAATGACCAACAGTTTTATGGATGAGGTATACAGAGCATCTGCAAAAGAATTAGTCCGCCATACCTTTAATCCACATAATCTTATGAATCAGTCAAATAACAACAACACTGTTGACCGGCAACGACGACCATATTACTCATTCTGGACAGAGATTGATAACATTTTCGGATTGGGAGCCTACATATGTAAAAGTT
>JBEVTH010000383.1:0-1890 GCA_041156085.1 Candidatus Nitrososphaera maunauluensis | reverse complement strand
ACTATTATCAAACAATCTTGTTTATATTACCCAGAAATGAATCTGACGGATTACATCTGCTTCGAATCCTGTCTCAACAGCAAGATATAGTGCAGAAAGTTATCTGGAAAGAGGACAAGTTTACAAATCTTTTTGATAGTGCGGACAAGAAAAAATTAATTTACGTTCAACTACAATCCATACGATATTATCTTCCGCTCATAAGGAAGATATTTTCTCAACATTGATAGCAATAACTGCACTATCTTCAAATGGACAAAAAGCCGCTGCTATAAGCCCATATGATTCCGGTTATAATCACGGATGTGATGACGATAATAGTGGCGGACATAAATATTTAGATGCATAATATGGATATTATATAGATGTTGAACGACTTCTAGATATTATTATTGCTTTTGCATTTATCCGATCTTGATATCTTTTAGACCACCAGTTGTTTGTCCTACTTCGATTATATACCCGTCTGGGTCACGCATATAGCAGCGAATCTCAAGACCATGATCTTTTGGTTCTGTAATAAATTTGGCTCCTCTACTTTGCCATTTATTGTAAGAGGTCCAAATATCCGCGACACGAATAATCATAAAGTTGCTAGCTTCATTTAGGTTCTGAGGTGTATTGAGAGTTATAGTTGGTTTGTCGTCAGTTGGGCCGCCACCTACATTTAAAACTAGCCAGCTATTGGCAATTTGGATGATGGTGGGTTCACCGCTGCGGATAATTTTCCCTCCGAAAACTCGAAGATAAAACTCTGCTGATTGTTTTATGTCTGCTACAGTCAAGAAGTGTGTAAGGACAAATCCTTCTTTTGGCGTGTATTCATATTCTTCTTTTTTGATCACATCTCTATGTTATTCTTCTTAGTAGTTAGTATTTTGCATTTGTCTCAGATTATGTATAGTGCTTCACATTATTATCCCGAATATCAACACAAAGTACATTATAAATAAATGCTAAATGTTTTGGTTGGTTGACAGTTATGGATCAAAACTTACTTAGGTTTTCATAAGCAGAATAACGATAGCGAGGTTGCTGTAGTAACCGCATATTCGTTAATAACTTCATCTCCTAACTCTCACTAACTTTTCCAAGAGTTTATCTGCATCCTCTAATAGCATAGCCACATAGTCCTCAATAAAGTAAACCTTCGACTGAATTGGTTGCTGTGGCTTAACTATTCAATTAAGGATAATGCGGCGAACTGTAGCAGCCTTTTTCAATCTCTCTGTCTTCCACTTCCTTGGTTTCATCATCCGGACCGCATTCGAAGTCCTCGGCCATTAACAATGAAAACTCTTCAAATATTCGTATAGCAAGTCCAACACCAGATTATTCTAGCACCCCAATTGTCTATGACGACACTGGTCTAACTCTGGTAATTCTGACAATTAATTTATTCCCTTTACAACCATCAAACAGTAGATTACTATTGTCATATCACTGAAATGGATTACATACACTTGTGTATTGCATTCCAGAATGGGCGACTTTGCAGAGATGGGTGAACTGATTGCTAGATGCTTAGGATATCCAGGAGGTAAGTTTACAGAAGTCTACAATAGAAATATTGGTTTTACAAATGAAGAAGCAGTCGATGCCAATCCTGTTGCAACAGCAGTCAGAATTCTGTTGAGTACGCAAGCAGTTTGTTCTAAATGCTGATGCGAGTTATATACAATGTTGGTATGATCTCAAAGCTATTGAGATACAGAAGATGAGGATGATGGAACTATCCTATATATTGAACCTGCAAGTGTAAGCACGTATAAATAACCATCATCAGCCCCAACTTGCAAATCAGTAATTCCGCCATCAAATCCGGTAGCAAATAATACTGGTTGAGTATCCTGAGGTGTATTTGCTATTTTGTTTGCTAGTGTGCCATTA
>JBEVTH010000382.1:0-1892 GCA_041156085.1 Candidatus Nitrososphaera maunauluensis | reverse complement strand
CTTTTCCATCGTTACTTTTAACCTTCTTTCCCTTAAGCATACTCCATAATATTGTCGGTCCCTCTCTGCTGCTACCAGAAGATGCCATTATGATATTAATTGGAATGTATCTTTTTTTACAGTTTAATAACACTGTTCTAACTTTTCAATCAATTCATTTATCAGATTTTGACTGTATTATATGAATACTGTTCTAATTTTTGTATATCTATTTATGTAATTTTTCATGTGTAGAAGCATCTTATCCAAATACAAGATAACATGTAAAACGAACAAGTAAGAATGATCTATCCGTACCTCGTTTAAAGGCTCTTTTTATTAAAAAGTCAATTTATGAAAAAAATTATTTAATTTCTTATCATTTGGCCTAGCAATGAGTCTCTTTATGTATATACCTTACATGTATGTATTCAATAGAATTATCTGATGGAAAATATTTGTAAGTAAACATGGGTTAGCTAATCTATCCTGTTTATATTGTCTTCAGTTCTAATTTTGAAATCAACTGTTATTTGGCTTATTATAAGCTCTTTCAGATCTAAATTTATGCGATGTAGAGTTCTAATGGCCATGGATGTTGGTCTTTTGCATCAGAACATGAATCAAAATTTATACGAAATATTCTGTTTTTTATGTTTATTCTGTTTATTCCGTTATCATTCCTGATTATATTGGTACAAAATTTATAAGATAATGTTTCCTTGGCAGTGGTTAAATATCTTATAGAGTATAATGCTATATGAATTTAAGCAATAAAAAAAAGGATAAAGATAATCAAAGTTCTTCTGGTGGTGAAGCAAGTGCTAATTATATGATTGGAAAAGGAGGTGAACGAGGAAGGAGCGACACAAGTGGAGAAGAACGTGTTACCCAAAAAGAAAGGGTAACACCTACATCATCACCAACCTCACAGAACCAGCCTCCAACAGAACCGGTAGTCGAAACAACGATAACCACAACAAGTAATAAAGTACCACAGAGTCAGTTTCACCACCACCAAGAACAGCAATCGCTCAATAGAGCATTAGATGAAACAAAGGACAACATAAGAAAAACAACAGATGAAGCAAGGAATGAAATTCCTCGTTATACACAGGCAGTTAATGAATATCAGGAACAGACTATTCAGGCTAGTAGAGAAATAGCAGATAATTATATAGAATCACAAAAGCAGATTATTAATTCACTACAGTCTGCATGGATACCTCAAATAGAACAAGTAAATAGGATGGTTACATCAAATTGGATATCTCCAAGAGAGTTAACAGAAATATATGCAAATATGGTTAGCAGCTTTGCTGATAATATGATCGCGGCCACCAGATTAGTAAATAACATGATGTTTGCAAGCATGGATGTATTCAAGGCTTCAATGCAACATTCTAAAGATAATGCAAAGGAATTGTCTAGAATAGGAGTTAATAGTGCAAGAACATTTGAGCGGACGTCAAGAGGAAATGCTGCTAGATCGGATAGTGATAACAACAGTAATAAGGTTTATCAGGAAAGAGAACTGCGAGAATAGACCATTAAGAACATATAATGTAAAATGTCTTTATTTCTTTTTTTTATTACGTAAAAACCAGCAATCTTGATGGTTAGCAATTACAGTATGACAAGCTGTCATAATGGTAGTGTTCACCATAGTAATTGCAATACTCAAATATCGCAATGCCATAAAACCATCTTGTTCTTTCTTGTTCTGCGTATATTCATATTTTCACTTCTATTGTAATATGGTACCTGATAATATATCCTATCTTCCGCAATAAAATTTTTGTTATAAAAACCATTATATTTGATGAAGAAAATATTTAATGATGATGTTGAAGAAAACTGCATCCACTGGCTTGTCTGGTATTAATAATGGATCCAAAACACAATTTCCAAAA
>JBEVTH010000381.1:0-1900 GCA_041156085.1 Candidatus Nitrososphaera maunauluensis | reverse complement strand
ATTGCGCGAATAATCTACACTAATTGATATTATAACGGGGACATCATTTGATTCTTTTGCTTTTTTTAAGATGTTGCAAAACTCATTAGTAGATTTAACATCATAACCTATTGCTCCAAAACTTTGAGCAAGAGTGACAAAATTAGGGTTGTTAAATCTTGTAAATGCACTTTTTCCAAATTCATCTATCTGTTTTAAAGAGATCATACCAAAGTCACAGTCACACCAGACAATGATTATGATTGGCAATTTTAGACGAACAGCTGTTTCAATTTCCTGCACATTCATTAGAAAACCTCCATCACCACACATTGCTACAACTCTCTGATTTGGTCTTGCAAGCTGAGCCGCAATTGCTCCTGGAATTGCGAAACCCATGGAGCAAAATCCATTTGTGATTAGGCAAGTGTTGGGACTAAAGGTGCTGTATGCCTTTGAAATCCACAATTTGTGGGCTCCTACATCTGATATAACTATATCCTTTTCTTCAAGGGCATTCCTAACATCTAATAGCAATTTTTCAGGCTTTATAGGATAAGAAAAATCATTGCCGAACCTTTTGATTCTCAAAACTATTTCTTGCTTGATTTTCTTAAAAAGATCTGGAATTTCATAACGAGGAAATTTATCTAGATCAGGATTTTCTTTTTTTTCTTTTTCTAGCTCTTCTAAAATAGCATCTATAGTATATTCTATATCTGCAGCAATTTCAAGTGTAGGAGGGTAGTATGTATCAACTTCAGCATGAGTAAAATCAATATGAACGATTTTCTTCTTTAAATCTCCATTCCAATTTTTAGGACTATATTCTACAAGATCGTAGCCGATAGCAACAACCAAATCAGCCTCTTTCATTGCAATCTGTGCATGATCGGCTTCTTTAATTCCAATTGTTTGCAAGTGTCTTTCTGATTTATCTGATATGACTCCTTTCGCCATAAAGGTGTTCATAGAACAAATCCCGGTTTTCTCTACAAACCGTCTCAAACAAAAGCTTGCATTTCCCCTTATAACACCATTTCCTAGTAACAGTAAAGGTCGTTCTGCTTCTGAAATCATTTTTGCTGCCATCTTGACCAGCTTACGAGTGGGTCTTGTCCTTGACAATTCATGAGCTCTTATTGGTTTAATGTCAGATTTCTCCTTGGCTATATCATGTGGTAATACTAGGTGTACTGCACCTGCTTTCTCTTCCAACGAAATCTTGAAAGCTCTCCTGACAATTTCTGGAATGCTATCAGCATTCCGTATTGACCAATTCCATTTCGTGATTGGTTTGAACATGGTTACAACATCCATGTTTTGGTGAGACTCTTTATGTAGTAGATGTGTATCAGTTTGACCAGTTATAGCTAATATAGGAGATCTATCCATATTCGCATTTGCGACTCCTGTTGTCAAGTTTGTAGCGCCTGGACCCAATGTAGAAAGACAAACTCCGACCTTTTGTGTTATTCTACCATAGACATCAGCCATAAAAGCTGCTCCTTGTTCGTGTCTCACAAGAATGAATTTTATTTTCTTTGAATCTAACAGCGACATCATAAGATCATTAGTTTCTTCTCCAGGCAATCCAAAAATGTATTCCACGCCTTCAGTTTCTAGGCATTTTACGAAAAGATCTGACGCCTTCATTATATGATTATCACTCCCTTTGTTCCTTCATCATCAATAAACAATACTATTTGCTTGACTGATTATAGATTAAAGTAACTGTACTATTTGCTTGACTTTAGAAGAATATGTTTTAAATCTTCACCGAATATCAAACGGAAAGATTGAAATTCAAAATTGGATTCCTATTGAGAATACAAGCGAAGAACAAAGAGGTAAAGAAACTCTTACCCTCATATATACTCCTGGTGTAGCGTTCGCTGCTAAAAAAATAAGCAACGATATC
>JBEVTH010000380.1:0-1906 GCA_041156085.1 Candidatus Nitrososphaera maunauluensis | reverse complement strand
TTCTGCCGTGAGATTGTAAAAAGATGCTGAATGTCATCATTCGTAGGAAGATCACCTATGAAATAAATAAATACTCACTTTACTTCAAATCAAAGTTACTGTGGAAAATGTTTGTGATAGCGGATCAGGAAGGAATCAATAGCTTCTTCTAAGAATTGCAGTAGTAGCGACTGAATAACAATGTTTTCTTTATTATAAATTATGTACTATGATCGTAGGCCATAGCTTTGTCTAAACAAGTAATTAATCCTTTCACTTTCAACCACTGATCTCGTTTGCCATGGCATAGTAAATGTATAAAGGTTTGTCTAGTATTGCGAATATCAATCTAAAGCGCAGAATCTCCACGTCTTTTAGTTTTTATATCTATTGCATTATTTACTTCAGAAACGAAAATTTTTCCTTCAGTATCATATGAATAGTTAAGGATCTTTTCAATCACCCTATCTACCATCGAATCATTTACTATTGTCATAACTGTAACATTTGTATTAAATTCCTCTATCATTGTGCTAGTGCCCCTATCAAATTCTACTGAAAGCGCTGGGGTTTTACCCACACCCTTTGTGTCATAATGCGTAGAGTGTAGGCCCATTTCCTTCAGAGCGCCAATAACGAGCGAAAGGCTAGAATGTGGGATTATCGCTTCAATTCTCTTCATATGTTATTATTCTCACCTCCTTTTTTATGGTGATGATGTTTAGATTGGAAAATAATTCAAACCAATACATGTAATGAGCCATTTTCCTTCTGCATTTCTAATGAATGACTTAGGCAATTTGGTCACGCTGGTATTGGTTTCATCCTATCAATTATGCTTTGTAGTTATAGATCTCTGCTTCAGTTATATCCAAAAAGACTTCACTTCCGTTATATCCTTCTACGGATGATTTCGGTATTTTAAATTCATGTATTCCTCGCATTAGAGTGATAGAGTCCCCATCAGTCGCAATGACATTACCTACGTCTCCCATATCTTTAGACCGAACATTTTTGTGTATGATTCTGTCCCAATCTAATACTGGTTCTGACATATATTATATATGAACAAGGAATTATATAAAATTATTATTCATACAAATTTCGTGTATTATTATTATTTTGGTAGTACAAATATTGACGATATTAGAAATAAATATATCCAAAACAGTTATTTTTACACTAATGAAAGGCTTCAATTGCTAAAACACTTATGCATTCGTAATTAAAAACAACAATTCATACTGAATCCGATCTATTCTTAAATTATAGGCATGAATATTTTATAATGGATACACGAAGAAGCTACAAGGAATCGATGGATTTCATTCTTTCGAAAATCCTGATCGCATCTTCTAATGTTAGGTCTGCAAGTATAATAAATCCACGAGGCATTCTGAAACAATTCAAGCTCAGAGAGGATGTTAATCTTTTACTTAGTCCTACAGAGATGGGTGAATTAGTAAACTCCGTCAATGTTGCAGTTTCATCATTTTACAAGTTCTTTCCTAAGCTTGGATTTCTACACCACTTGTCCCTAGATTTTGAAAATCTACACGCTCTAATCTTCCCCTTACCTGACAGAAATACATTATTCATCACAATGGAGAAGAACGAACGCGATGTACCTAGTATGGCCGCTTATATAATGAGATTATTGCAACAGAATGAGATGACATATGTTAGATAGGAAACGTACCCAGCAATGGATAACTCCATTACAATATGGACATTTTGTGATATGTTTGTTTTTTTCTTCTGATGATAAGTGAAGATATGAAGAAAAGCATTTACAACAAAATTTATAAGATTACTATTAACTTTAAGGACTCGTAAAGTAAGCGTATTTACATCTGGATCTTATTTCGTGCTTTAACGTCTCCTTGCTACTATTGTATGTGTCTGCTCCACGTACCATCTGACTTTA
>JBEVTH010000379.1:0-1911 GCA_041156085.1 Candidatus Nitrososphaera maunauluensis | reverse complement strand
ATAAATATTTGCTCAGTCATAATTATATAATAATCGACACCGTATATCACTAGATAATTATCATCTAATTATTAGATCACCAAAGACTTCTTTTCGAAACAGAAGGAGGTATCGAAGTAGATACTGGTAGGCTTCCACCATTTATGCGGGATCAGGGCAGCTTGGGAAAATTGGGAAAAGAAGGTGCTTGTCATAGGATTGATAAAAGATGTTGCAGCAGCCGAGCTTATGAAAAGCGTAGTACCAATTTTACAAAGTCGCGCAAAAATCAACAATTATAAATGAATGCCGCCTCTAAGGCATTGGCCAAGCTGTAGATGTTAAGACCAGAACCGCATTGGGGAGCGATCCAGGACATGAATGAAAGTGTAACACTTAAGATTTATCTTGCATTTTCAATAACAAAATATCCTACCGAGAGGTGCTCAGATTGTCTTGGTTTGTATCATAATGGAATCATAGGAATAAGAATAGTTTGTGACTTTTATTGAGCCAATCTCGCTCAATACACAAGATATGACCGGTACCAGTTTTTGATTCGTGAGGAATTTCTCCTTCACCATAGCGCTCTAAACCTTCCTTTGAACTCTCACGTAGTATAGCAGTTTGTACCTTGGATTTAAACCAATCAATCAAATAGGAAATACAATTACGATGAAACTGATAACTGCAGTTCAAAGCTATAATCGTTTGTCCGACGCTTTTTTACAGCATTATCAGATGCAGACTTTGCAGAACCAATTATTAACTTATTTATTATCTTGTTACAATTGTAACGCAATACCATCAAAAGACTTTGAATATGTATAAAATAGCCGTAAACGATACTTTGACATATGAGCAAATTTGGGTTGTATTCTGACAAATCAGCCATTCCGTTTGAAAACCATTTAGAAGGGTTGAACGATCAAACAAAGGCTTCACTTCTCAGTCTAAGATATTTTGTAAAAAGCCTTGGTGATAATGTTATTGAGGAAGTTAGGCCACATAGAATAACATATGCAAAGTCATTAACATTTAGAACTTTTTTAGACATACAACCAAAAAAGGATTCTATAACAATTTCCTTGAAAAAAAGCAGAAGTGAACCTACTACAAACCATACTGTTAAAACTCAAGATGATTTGGAAAATGTTAAACCTCTAATCGCAGAGTCATATGAAAAGATCAAATAATAGACGGTACGTCAAAAATGCCAGCAGAACTTGATATGATATAATACCACTATGGCAATAAATTGATTGATATGTCCTTTAGTCATCCATAATCACACACAAATGGCATGAAGAATGAAATCAAAAGATAGAACAAATGACTAATACCCCATTCAATGAATACAAAGTAATTAATATTCTGAATAAAGACGGTACGGTAAACTATTATGGAAAGATACTGTCAGCTGAAGAAGCAAATCAATACTTTGGTTTGTTAATGCAAAATATTCTATGGAAAAAAGATGAAGTCATCATTTTTGGTAAACATATCACTACTAAAAGAAAAGTTGCATGGTATGGTGATTCTAAATACTTGTATACATATTCAAATACAACAAAGCAAGCATTCGCATGGACGAAGGAAATTTCTGAACTTAAGCAAATAGTGCAAGAACTGGCAGGAATAAAATTTAATTCCTGTTTGCTGAACTTATATCATAATGGAAATGAAGGTATGGGATGGCATAGTGATGACGAAAAACCACTAGGAAAGAACAATACTATTGCTTCTTTGAGTTTCGGAGCAGAACGAAAATTCTCATTTAAGCATAAGCAAACCAAACAAACAGTTTCACTTGCACTTGAACATGGCAGTTTGCTTATAATGAAAGATGCTACACAATCGAATTGGTTACATAGTTTACCCAAATCTAAAAACATAACCCAACCCAGAATAAACTTAACTTTTAGAACTATA
>JBEVTH010000378.1:0-1922 GCA_041156085.1 Candidatus Nitrososphaera maunauluensis | reverse complement strand
ATGCATACATATATCATCTATAAATATTGTTATGTACAAGCCATGAATGTATGTAATCTTGTTTTTATTGTGATTTTTTCAACTTTGTTAGTATTCGCTGCATTAGTTCCTATTGAACAAAAGGCCAATGCCATACGCCCATATGATTCTGGTTACAATCACGGGTGCAATGACGGTAATAGCGGCGCTCATATCTATCTAGATGCAAGTGGCGGTCCTGGTGCTCATACAGGTGCGTTTATGCAAGGCTACAATGCGGGCTATAATGCTTGTTCAAACACTGGAGGTGATGGAACACCATCAAAACGACAAGATAGCCATTATCAAATTGGCTATAATGATGGCTGTGCAGGTAGGTTTGTACCTGGTCATCATACAAGTGAATATGAAAGTGGTTACGCAGCTGGACAAGCAGCTTGTTCACATAAAGGTGGAGGCATCAGTCCAGCACCAGCACCAGTACCACTACAACCAAATCCCGTACAACCACAGCCACCTGCAAGTCCACCTATACCAAACACAGGTAATGTAGTAGTAGATAAAATTGTAAGTTTATGCAACCAACATCAGACACTTTGTGGTACACCAATCTGTTCTTCTCTTGCGCCCTCAGCTGGTGTGGATACTAAATCATGTATGAACGCATTACCTGCTGTTCGAGAATTCTTTAACAGCCATAGATAGGTATTCATTCTTCTTTAAGTCTTTGAATGTCACTTTTTACTTGTTGTATATATTTTTACATGGTTGCATTAGAAACCTTCGATTTTACTTCTAAAACTGACCTATACTGTTTTTATATCCAATTATAGCAAATATGTGCAGATAATTTCGTTTGAATGATATTGGTTCTTCTATTCCATCTATTCCTTCTTCTTATCCTCCTATTCATCATTCGGAAAGAACAGAGGTGTTGTATGGTAATGACAACATTATCAAAAAGACGTTAGAGACATTTTCGTGGATAAGAGAAAAGTTACAAGGTTCTATTGACAATGCTGGTCCGGCAATTCATGTCATATACAAACCAATATGGGATGGACTAGTTCGTCTTAAAGAAAAAGGTGTTAAGATAAGAGTTGTAACCGAGATTACATCCGATAATATTTCCTATTGTAAGAAGCTAATGGAAGTTTGTGAACATCGCCATCTAGATGGAATCAGAACTAATTTTGCAATAGCTGATGGAAAAGAGGCTCTGCTTCATGGGGTGTCACAGGAGACAAATCCTCTATCCCAAGCTATTTTAACTACAGCAAAGGGACTTGTAGAAGCACAAGAGTATCTATTTGATAATCTATGGAAGAATGCAATTCCAGCTCAATACAAAATCAAGGAACTCGAAGAAGGAGTAAAGCCACCATTTATAGAAACATTAAGCGATCCTGTTGAAATACAGAAAGTTAGTCTGGAGCTTGTAAACTCAGCTAAACAAGAAATTCAGATGTTATTGCATGCTAACGGTAATAGTAGTCGTAGTAATAGATCTTTGGGGGCAGAATTTGAACAACTAATAATACAATTGTTCAATGTAGCAATGCAGTATGGCATAAGAGCTAGAATTCTTATATACAAGGACATGCAAAAACAAATAGAAGGATTAACAAAAGGACAACAAAAACAAGGAAAATTAGAAATTCGTTTGATTGACAAGCTACAGCAGCAACAACAGCGTTTACAAACTAAAGTTTCATTTCTGATTGTAGATTCAAAATTATGCTTAGTAAACGATCTAAAAGTATACGATGAAAATAATAATAATAGTTCTGATCAGCTGATGCTACCTTTAGCTACTTACTCCAATAGCGAGTCAACTGTATTAACTTATATTTCAATTTTTGAAACATTATGGACCCAAACGGAACTGCGCTCGCTAACTACTTGATATTCTCAATATTGTTGCAATCTGCCCTAAGCTTTTG
>JBEVTH010000377.1:0-1944 GCA_041156085.1 Candidatus Nitrososphaera maunauluensis | reverse complement strand
CCATTGTAGTGCGATTCGATCAACTGTTCGACTTATGCCTTAAACTAATCAAGACGGCGGTGGTAGTGCCGGTAGGCTAAACCTAAACATAATTTTTTCCTGAAATGTGACTTGATGTGACTTCGGTTATCATAGTCTAATATCGCCTTTCTTGAGCTTATTATTTAAGCATCACCATCATAAGACGTAGAAGATAAGTGATGTTGAATTGTATCTTTTGGTTTTTTAACTGATTTCATTTTGGAGGATATTGGTGGTAACAACAATAGTGAACTGCAATGCTTTCTTGTTATTGATATTGGCATTTGATAACCTCTAACTAGCAGATTACTTTATGACATACATGTTATTTAGTAGTATTGAATTTACTTTTCAAATAATCAATTAGTTGTGTTGTATTGTTAACTAATTTCAAATATTTACAATTTCGATCATTTAACTAACGGTAAACTAAATGCAAAAGTAGCGCCTTTCAGACTGGCAGCATCGCTATTATCATTATTGTTCTCAGCCCATATTTTGCCACCGTGAGATTCTATAATACTTTTCGATATGAACAATCCTAAACCAACACCTTCTGAAGAAGAACCTGTAGCAAATTTTGAGAACAGCTTTGGCATGATATCAGAAGATATTCCACATCCTGTATCCTTTACAGCAACAACGACTTAACCCTTGGCTATATCGTCCTGTGTTGTGACAGAGATAGTCCCTTTATTTGTGAATTTTAGAGCATTTCTAAGCAGATTTGAAATAACCTGATATATTCTGACTTCATCTGCTTCTACAAAAGTATCTCTTATTCCTTTTCTTCCCTCTCCCTCTTGTGTTTTTGATTCAAAAATTATTTTTACATCACTATCGTTATTATTATCATTATAGAGGCTATTCTTTTTGGTATTTCTTACTTGATCTATAATTTCAAATACCATACTCTCAATCTTTTCGTTCAGATTGAAATGTCTTTTGTTAAGAATCAGTGCGTCGTTCTCGATTTTAGAAACGTCGAGTATATCTTCAGTTAATTTTTGTAGTCTATTGGCATTTTTAAATAATGCTGCTGCCGACTCTTTTGAGTATCTTTCTGCCCTTCTTCAGATGATGATAACAGTTCATGTAATAATTCAGAATATCCAAGTATTGATTGTGTAGGTGTTCTGAGCTCATGTGCTGCTATGTTGATAAAATCCGTCTGCATCTTCCCGTTTGCTTTTATTTTTTCGTTAGCTAAAACAAGTTTTTTATTTAATGTTAAGATCTCTTCATTTACCTCTGCGAACTTTTCGTTAGTTTCTGCAAATCTTGTATTAGTTTCTGCAAGTTGTTTATTTACTGATGCAAACCCTTGATTTGATACGAGTAAAGCATTGTCTGATTTCCTTAATTCTTCTGTCTTTGATTTGAGCGCCTCATTTGAAGCTAAAAGAGAGTCGTTGGATCGTTTCAACTCAACCATTTTTGAAATTAGCTCTTCAGTCCTTAGTTTAAGTAGTTCTTCAGTAGAGATAGTTGTCGTTGGCTCAAGGCTCTCTTCGCTAGACATACTTGTTGTTTTCTAAAAATATCCAGTAATATGACTTGTATAGAAATTCATTTAAACATTATTCTAGTTTGAGAATACATTCTATAGTGTTCAGCCGTGCTTGATAAAAGTCATTATAGCGTTGGACACCAGTCATATTATCACATCATTTTCTTTATCATGAACTCATCTGGAAAGTAATTTGATATACTACTCCAGATTTTCTCACCAATTTACATAAAGCTTGGATCATGTTTATTACGCTAGTGAGATTTGAAGAGCTAACAGATAATCAATGGAAGCTGTTAGTACCATCAATCCCTCCTCATTCTCATACTGGTAGACCTAGAGCTGATGATAGAAATACATTAGATGGCATCTTTTATGTCCTTATGAGTGGATTTAGATGGATGGATATGCCT
>JBEVTH010000376.1:0-1948 GCA_041156085.1 Candidatus Nitrososphaera maunauluensis | reverse complement strand
ACTCTCCAAGATGTAAACTACTGTTATGATAAAGAATTTCCAAGGTCAGGACATTAAAAAATTTCCTAGTATCATCCAGAACACAGATCTATGGTAATTTTGATGTTTGGATATTCTACATTTATTGTCTTTACCTTTGGCTTTGACTGATCCTTTTTCTTTAATGTTATTTCTAGTATTGCATTGTCGTAAGCAGACCTAGATGTTTCTATACTAGTTTCTGGAGGAAGTTAATAGCCTGATATTTCCTTGATGATCTTCACTTTTGGCCTTTAAAGTGCTATCATAAGCTTTATTTTAATATTATTTCTAGCTTGTCAGTTGTGTTAACATCCACTAAATGTTCTGTCTTGCCGTCTATTTCAAGTCTAGTCATTCAACCACCAAAGCCTCTTGACGATGGCTTAACATTGTCAAATTCTCTTACTTTTGGTTTGCCATCAGGTCGATATTCATCGAATAGCCATAAACAAATGGCCCTATCAAAAGTCCGATTCTTGTTATCTGCTGTTATTATTATTGGCTAGTCGCCTTTATATTATTGTATGAGTGGTAATTTCTAACTTCTTGTTCCACAAGAAGACCAAAAATGCAATACCTAGAGCTACTGCTGCAATTACAATTACTATGATTGTGCTGACATATTTCTGTTGATTAATTAACCCACCGACATTGCTTGCAAGGTTATATGGAGCAATAATATATAATGTCAAGAAGTACTTGCCATTAACGTTCACAGGCTTATATGATATAGTGCTAGTTTTTCCTTGTGCAGAAATATCACCTGAGCCTGTACTTCCATACAATGAACTCCTTATCATGTTATTTAACGAATCTTTAGATTCTGAAGGAAGTAAGGATGAAATGGCAGATTGTATATCATTTCCAAAAACATCTTTACCAATAAACGATGGTGTACTTGAATAAAGCACTATACCTTTTCTGTCCAGTAGCCCTATTGTACTATTAAACTGTGGAATTAATTGGTGTTGTAATACATTTCCTAAGGTTATAGCCCTCATTGATGCAACTACAACGCAACTACAACACCGGTAAATATCCGTGGTGATCCTTTTCCTGTCATATTGATTACTGGGTAAGATACATACAATCTAGGAATTTTGTCATTTGATTCTAATAAAGTGCTGTAATATGCTGCATGAGTATCTCTAGGTATAGAAAAATATGGCCTATAACTCAGATCTGTTCCCTTATGCTTTTGATATGCACTTTGGTTGATATTGCTCAACCAATTCATTCTGCAGTTTTGATCAAGCCACATATAAAAATCTGTGAGTTGATTTGAGTACTGTTCTCTAGTGTTAATAACAATAGATGCCCTTTTGTATTCGTTATTATGTATGACTGGTAAATCTGCAAGCGTTTGCAATAGAATGCTTATGCTTTCAAATTTATTATATTTGTGAAAGGTCATGTACTTGAATTTGAGCATTTGTCTTTATTTCATGTGAATCTATATCTGCAATTTTAGCAGAAGTAGAAGTGTAATATTGATATGAAAAAACAGAAAGTAATATTGCAACAATGCTATAGAAATTTCCATCTTGATTTGTTATGATGTAGAGGAACGAAATCTATCCCCAAAGCTATCTTAATGTTTGTTGAATGGCTTGTGAAGCTTGTCATCCTAGATATCAATGATTGTTCGTTTCAGAAGTTGATACAAATGATGAAGTATGATTTTAACATAGTTAAACTTACATTGTTATTTTGGCAGTGAACAGTCTTGTTTATTCTAAAACCAATTTTGGAAATGATTATAGGAATTTTCGTATTTTAAAGAGACTTATCCAAATCATTCAGTAAAAATCTTAAAAGCTTTTGAAGTAAAAAAGTTAGATCTCGTTTACTGTAAAAACCTGAGTTATTTATTCTTAGCAATAATCATTTGTACAGTCATACATAATAAACCAAAAATAAATAATCA
>JBEVTH010000375.1:0-1964 GCA_041156085.1 Candidatus Nitrososphaera maunauluensis | reverse complement strand
ATCTGTCTTTGATATCTTCATTTATCAACCGCCTTCTAAAATCACGCAAAATCCAGTTAATTGCTAGCCTCTTTCCGTCCCAACTTTGCATTATTTTGACTTCAGGATCTTTGATGTAGTTACCTGTTAATGAGTCGATGCATTTTGAGTTCAAAGTACCTGGAATCCGAACAAGACATGATCTCACAGAAGGTCTGTGGTAAGGGTCGTATTTGCTGCCTGTAAACAACTCTTCTGCAAAACGCATAAACCTGGTAGATAGATCCTTCTTTATTCCAATGGGATCTACGAATTCGTTAAAGATGTCTATCTCTTCTAGGACAGATGCTTTATCATGAACTAGTTTTACTGGTTGGTAGAAATGGACACCGTTACCTGTATGTAGAATAGTAGGATTTCCACCTACTAGCATTTCTTTATTTTTATGAGTCTTGTTTACTGCCATGTTCAACCACTTCTCTATTGCTCATGTTACTTGAGGATCTAGATATCTGACTATTTGAAGAAGATCGATACTGGATTAGTGTGTTTACAGGAAAAGCCTTATGTATTTGGGTACAATTTAGATCTGAAGAAAATCTGGATTTTAGGAGTCACGAATCAAGACGAAGATGCGGCCGATGTTTTGAAAGAATAGAACATGCGTCCAAGTGTCGGTGCATAATCTGAAAATCTTGCATTAGGTGCGCTTTCACTTTCAGAATTAAGGTAGGACAGTACTTTAGAACCAAAAAATTTGAGCTTAACATGCATAGGTACCTAACAGGATAGGAAGGTTAGAGAATTTATGCTAATTGGTATATGCTTATAAACTGGAAATCGATAAGAAACAATAAAAGTTATCTTTGACAACACCTCCATCTTCACCAGCAGACACGAGTAATGAAAGGACAGAGATCATTTATGGAATTGAAAATATAATTAAGCGGGCTATAGAAGGGTTATCAATCATCGGAAAGACAGAGGATAGTGTTTTCGCTTCTAATGGGTTATCCGCATTTCTTCCAATTACGGTATTAAAAAATCATTATCAATGTCTAAAAGAAAGAGGTGCAAGGATTAGGTTCATTACAGATATCACAAAAGAAGATATACCATACTGCAAAGAAGCCATGGTATTTGCAGAGCTTCGTCATTTGGACGGCATCAGAGGTAATTTTGGAGTCCACGATGGAATAGAATATACAGCGACTGCAGTTCTAGAAAAAACAGGTTCGCCCACTCAGCGGCTTATCTATAGCAATGTTAAGGAAATAGTAGAACAACATCAATATTTGTTTGAAACATTATGGAATAAAGCAATTCCAGCTGAACAGAAAATAACAGAATTAGAGCAAGGAACCATACCGCTGTTTATACAAACTATTACAGATCCTCTTGAGATACAAAGCCTTTACAAAAATCTAGTAAAATCAGCTACAAATGAAGTCATGCTAATGATTCCTACAACCAATGCTATACATAGACAAGCTAACATTGGAATACTAGAATTACTAAAAGAAATATCAATAGATAATAATGTAAATGTTAGAATCTTGGCACCTTTAAAAAGTAATTATTCTGTAGAACAAAAACTACAAAATGTTTTATTTTCCTCTTCTCCTCATACTCAGCTTAGGAATATAGAAACAGCTTCAGCAACCAAATCCACGATTATAATAGTAGACAGAAGAGAATCTTTAGCTACAGAAGTAAAAGACGATTCAAAAGGAACTTTTGTAGATGCAGTAGGATTTGCAACATACTCTAACAGCAGATCAACTGTTTTATCTTATGTATCGATATTTGAAAGCTTTTGGCTTCAAACTGAAATGTACAAGAAAGTCAAGGAAACTGAGCAAATGCAAAAAGAATTCATTAATGTAGCGGCTCATGAGTTACGTAACCCAATCCAACCAATTCTTTCTTTGACTGAGATTGTTAGGCGGAAAGCAAATGACACAGAACAAAAGCAATTGCTGGAT
>JBEVTH010000374.1:0-1975 GCA_041156085.1 Candidatus Nitrososphaera maunauluensis | reverse complement strand
GTGATCTTCCTACGAATGATGACATTCAGCATCTTTTTACAATCTCACGGCAGAACAATCCATTGACATATTAAAAATATACAACTTTTTAGTTTATAACATCTGCCTAGCCAAAGAGCGTATGAAGTCTTTTTTCGGACTTATCAGCTATGAAGAGTGATCAATTTCCTTTCATGTTCTGGACAGATATGTTCTAATATGATCTGATGATTAAATAGATAAATACATCCACAAGTGTATTCAATCTTTTTTCTTCTTCGACTATAACCTGTTGTTTCTTGTTCGACCAACTCAGTCATATCGTTATCTATATATATTCTAGTAGATTAGCTTTTTAGTACAGGAAAATCGTTTTTAACTTGTTTAAGTTTGTCTCATACTAACTCATTTTAGAAATTTCACAGGCCCTATACACTCTAGTGATTTTGGTCCTTTTCTCCCTCGTCATTCTACCGTAATGGTATCAGGAGATATCAAGGTAGCAATGAGGGTATCAAGGTAACAAAAAGATATAGCTAAGTATGTTCCATCCATTAGTAAGAAAAGACAGAGTGACTGAATGTTAGAATAGATTTGTTATTACAATGACTCGCTATAAGGTCATTTTTTTAGTTGTATAACCATATGCTCTCCGCTATGGCATACAGGACAATCCTTATTTTTTCTAATTTCAACATCAAAAACTACCCCACATCTTCTACATACTCGTAAGTCTTCTATCATATCTGTACATTAACTACCTATTAGTATCATTTAAAGCCAAGTGTTTAACAGCGCAGGTCAGAGTACCTATTACGAACTATGATAGTGTTTGTTTAAAACTAAAATGATAATCCACTATCTTTAAACTCCTTACATATTCTATCTAGGTTTTCTGTGGCTTCGTATTTTTCTTCTGGATCATCAGTTGTAGCTTCGTGTTGTCTTGTAACAGTTCCATCACTTATTAATTCACGAATGATAAGATTGATCATTCGATTATAGACATTGTAGTCGTCAGACTCTAGTAACTGGCGTCCAAGCTGTAGTTCCTTGTCTGACAGATAGCCTTGCAAACGATTCTGCAAAAATAATCTATCTGGAATAAACACTCTTGTTCCACTATTATGAATTTCAGCGCACATAATCCTACAAAAAGCCTGCTTTAAAGTGGTAATGTCTCTATCAATCAGAATTCTTTTGATATCATGGTCTACTTCTTCATGAACCATATGGAAAAATAACCTAATAGGTATGCATATTTAAGAGGATGAAATATCATCCCCATATCAATGCACACAAAGTAACAATATCTTTGAATTTTGAGAATTTATGTATCTTATCACGAGAGGCATACTTACTCTAATTCTGGTAGTATATTCTCCTAATCAATGATAAAAATTTTTTATCAGTATAACATATGTAATCTGTCTTAAGTTGGTTTTGAGTGTTTAATCTATAATATTGTTGTTGCTTCCTTTCTCTCCATATCATCAGATCTCTAGCCAAACCTTCTTCAACTGAGTAGAAATTTATTGCTTCTTCCATTATCATTATTCCTCTTCCTTTTTCTTTGAAATGATTAGTTGATCTCCTACAATCTTCCAATTCATATATTCATTATGAGTCAATTGTAAATGATTAGCAACTTCTTTGTCTAAAGTAAAAGATATGATGTCTTTTCCTATTTTATTAAGCATGTCACAGAATGCAGATTCTCCTCTTCCATCATATCAGAGGGGAATTGCTTTTGTTTATTATGATGCTTCAAAAATTGTAGTCTACAGTAGAAAACATATTATTTACTTATACATAAGGAGTATTTTGAAGTTATTGTTGCTGTAATGATTCTTTGTAATCTTGAATAAATCCATGTTTTATATTTTCAGTCAGATCCCCAAGTTCTTTGATACCATTTAGCTCATTTCTTTTCTTTACTACAATACCTAATGACGCTAACTCGTTTTGCCACCAACCATATCTCTCAGGATACTCC
>JBEVTH010000373.1:0-1983 GCA_041156085.1 Candidatus Nitrososphaera maunauluensis | reverse complement strand
TCATAAGGGCAAAGGCATTAAAGCCAACACTAAACCTTATGCATCGGATAGGTGGTTAAAAATAGCTTCTTATTGTCTAAGCATTGACCAGGCTAAAATTTAATAATTGAAGTAGGTAATGTATATTTGTTAGTTATACAATAGGTTGAGTTAGCCTACGCAATATGTGCTACTAACATCCTTATGGATCGAATCTATGCTCTATAGGTTAAGGTACTATTGTTGCTGTAGCAAACCTATTTCCTACTTGCTCGACCTTGACGGCAACTTTCTGTCCAACTTTTCCATTTTTAACAAACACGACGAATCCTTGCACCCTAGCAATCCCATCTCCTTGTCTACTGGTTTCGGTAATGTCTACTTCGTATTCCTTACCTATCTCGATTGGTTTTGCAGCAGGAGAAGCTCTGTTGAAGGTTCTACTAGCATTGCCGCCATACCTTCTTCCATATCCTCTATTTTCAGTGGGTTCTCTTCGAGGAGGAGGACTATCGTTCTCATGTCCTGGATGTGACCTAATATGATACCAATATTCTGAATTAGTTATGGCATTTTTACAAATCGGACAGTTTGGATAACCACATTTATGATATCCTATGAAATTCTGATGAATTGTTAGGTTACATTTTTCGCATTTATTATTATTACTACTCAAAATACGTCTAATTATTTCTTGATAGTAAGTACAATTAGGATGTATCGGATACCTGTGTTTGACATTCTTGCAAGTGCAAGTTGAATCTGGGATCTCCCCAATACAGAAAAGCTCGACTATTCTGCAGGATGGAATAGAATACACAGTCTTGCACCAGAACAAAAGGTTCATCAAGTACAGACTAGGATTTACATGGACACCTCAAGGGATAGTAGCAGGAACATCTGTTGGAAGCATAGTGCGGGGTCCAGTAACACAGGCTCCGGTTTTCTCTATTGTGACCAATATGTTTCCTTCACGTGAAAACGAAATCTGGCAATTGACTTATAAAATAGAGATACTATGGCTTTCATCTGCTATATATAGCAAGATATATAGCTTTGAAATTGAAAATATTGCCTTCTTTTAATTGCTAGTTTGTTGTATGCTATATTTTATGGTTTTATTCTAAGTGATATTTACTAATGAGTATTACTAGTATGCCTAGTAAACCTTAAGCCAATATATATCAGTTGAGTCTATTTCCTACTATATGGAGATAAATCGTTGTATATTTCCTGAGGACCTCTTGTATGATACAGAGAATTTTGTCTGGATTAAAAATAATAATAGTACTGATAAGTCGGTAACTATTGGAGTCACAACTCTCCTGGCATCCATTGCCGGCAGATTATCAAAGATAAAAATAAAGCAAGTAGACACAAAAGTAGAAAAAGGAAAGAGTATCGGAACCATAGAGAGTATAAAATATTTTGGGGTGGTAAGAAGCCCAATAAGTGGCAAGATCATCGAAGTCAATGAATCTATACTTAATCGACCGAAATATGTAAATGACTCTCCTTATACAGAAGGATGGTTTGCAAAACTAGAGCCATATAATATATATGAGGAACTCGGAACCTTGGAAACAATCGAGAATTGCAGTCAGAAAATAAGTTCTTTGATTCAGCAGTTGCATGTTAGGTGTTTCGTAGCATTCCCCGACTACGAGATGTTTGAAATAGGAGTCGAATGCTCTGCTACTCTTACAAAACTCGATGAATTATTAACAAAAATACCAATCGGTGATGTGGTACATCTAGTATCTGATGATGTTACGGCGGATTTAGAAATGATAAGATGGTCAGAGCAGTACGGTCAATCTCTATTAGAAATCAGAACAGAGGAAAACCTTTTCCATTTTATAATAAAGAAAATAAGATGATCCTATGCGTTCATATCGAAGTTGATGGTAACAAGATATTGGCATAAGTAGAACTACTAACAAGAGAAGTCAAGATGCATATACGCTCTAAGATTCATTATATAAAGAAAATATCAGTGATACC
>JBEVTH010000372.1:1742-1998 GCA_041156085.1 Candidatus Nitrososphaera maunauluensis | reverse complement strand
CATGTAACAATGCAGCAGTCAATTTCAATGAAGGTAATGCAGTAGCAGCCAATGTTGGAGACAGCAGTGGAAGTGGAAGCGGAAATGGTGGTAGCAGCCAACATGCAAGCTCCAAGATAAGCCAAAGCAACGATCAAACTTCAACAGTTGTCTCTGGCGGTGACACTTCTAGGTCAGGCAACAATGCAGCAGCTAACATAAACGAAGGTAATGCAGTATCTGCCAATGTAGGTGGTCACGATAGCAGTACCAGCCA
>JBEVTH010000372.1:0-1642 GCA_041156085.1 Candidatus Nitrososphaera maunauluensis | reverse complement strand
CAAATCAGATAGCAGTTCCAAGGACAATAGTAGCAAAGGCAATTCAAAGTCAAACGATTCAGGAAGTAGCCACAAATCAGATAGCAGTTCCAAGGACAATAGTAGCAAAGGCAATTCAAAGTCAAACTAAGGAGAGTTCAAAAAATAACCAATAGAAACTCTTTTATTGGTTCCAACGGGTTCAATATGTGAGACTTATTTAATACAAATTTCTCTTATTTTTTGTAAAATGTAAAAAATTAATTTAAGAAATTAGTTATAAATTTATTATTTTCATATTTATTTACAAATCACATAATATCTAACATCTATTCATCCTATGTGAATGAGAAAAAATTGAATTGAACAATTTCAACCTATTCGATCTATGATTGCTATCATCATACGGTTGACTAGTCATGTACATAAGTGGAATTGATGATATTTGCTCTAGAACGCAAAATGTATCATAGTCTTTGAAAGATAATAGGTGATCCTACTGACTAATGCTAATCATTCGTGGTCATAGTTATAATCGATTTACTCTAATATTATAAAGATAAGCTTACCAATCATCGAGTTTTCTTAATCCTCATTCGGTTAGAGTCCATTTCCTCATTAGTAACCTTACTAAAATAGTATTTAGATCCAAGAAAGATTGTTAATCTTAGAAAGATGTATATTCAACCTCTTTTGTTTGATTAATTTAATTTGCGCCTTCCACCGCCGCCTTTGACTTTTCTTCTTGTTACGCTTTTTGCGTTATCCTTAAGTATTCTACTCTTTGAACTTACCCTCACCAGGATTTTCTCGATCATCTTATGGTACAATTATGCTTTTATGGCAATCTCTATAGCATTTTTTGGACTTGGGATTGGAGCTTTGTCTGTTCATCTTACAAAAAATAAAATAATAAAAGAAGAAAAATTACAATCAAAAATAATTCAATCTACTATCGCATTTGCAGTTTCACTACCTATCTTTTTATTTGTAATAGGGCATGTTATACCACCGAGCATATCCTTCATATATCTATTCTATCTTGCGTCCGCTATTCCTTTCTTTCTGGGGGGAATGTCTATGGCACTCGTATACTTGGCAATGCCAAGAGAAGTATCAAAGCTGTACTTTGTTGATCTAGCTGGGGCAGCAGGAGCGACTCTTATTCTTGATCCTCTGTTGCAAGGATTAGGTGCAGAATCGGCCATACTTTTGATAGGTATCTTAGCTACAGGGCCTTTAGTCTTAGCAACGATAGCACTAGATCGTCATGGAGGAAAAGCAATAACAAAAGTTGAAAGGAAACTCGTAATATGCGCCCTTATTTTGCTTTGCGCTTCTGGTATATTGCTAGCAGCAAATGTTAGTCTCAACGTATTAGCGATACCTCCTGGAGAAAATAAAGGATTACATTCTTACCTGGCAGACCCTTCAAATAATAAGCACCTATCAGCTCGATGGAACTCTTTTTCTAGAATTGATGTCATTGGACATAATAATAACGATGGATCCAGATCTATAGGCTCAATACTTATTGATGCTGATGCTCTTACTCCAATTTTGAGATGGAACGGTTCTGTATCAGATCTTCAATGGATGAAACAATATATGGATTACATGCCATATGAAATATCGAATGCAAACAATAGTAATACTCTAGTTA
>JBEVTH010000371.1:0-2047 GCA_041156085.1 Candidatus Nitrososphaera maunauluensis | reverse complement strand
TTTCCATCTTTTAATTCCCATCCATTATCTAAATTTGCAATATTTGTTTTTATCTCGTCATCAGATAACATATTATGGTTATTTACTAGATCAAGAGTAAAAATACTTTCATTTTACTCCTAAAACAATCTTATTTTTATTCCAATGGCAATACTTGCAAGTTTTTCCAGTCTAAATCTGTCAAGACAATTCCTAATTTATCCATAGTAGAAGGAATATGAGATTATGAAATCTTCTCCAACTATCACATATGCATGAAAATCCTTGTTATTTCCTTTTTAACACCTCTTGGCATGTTTGGATCCTCAATTAACTTATGAAGATCTTTTCTATTAATACAAAGTCCCGTCTCGCTAATTTTGTAAAACCATTTGAAATCGATTGGACTTATTACAACAGTTGGCTTATTACATCCTGTCATTGCGCATCTGTTTAGGTCATCCTTACTGAAGCATATATGACCTTCTGGACATTCATAAATCATTGACCATATTTTGAATATTCTACTTCTACTTTAGATTTTGGCTATGCTAACACTCCAAGAGAAGATGAATACGTGACTAACTGACCATCTTTAATCAGTGGTTTTTTGTGTTATTGGATAACTATATCAAATCAGACATCCTGCCGTCTAAAAAGTGCAATTAGCAACATGATAGACTCTTTATTCAGATTAGCGTGTTTTGAAGCAAGAAACAGGCATAGTAGGTACTGTGAATGACCAAGTAAAAGAATTTCTCTGAATAGCAGAGGTTCTTGGAAGTACAACTAAAAATTGTAAGCTATCACCAAAGAATGGAGCATAGTCAGTCAAGTCAGCCGCCCGCAGGAGTAAGTTAACAAGATAATAACCTGGTAGCATTCTTGAAAAAATAATTCTCAGATTTCACATATGACAGCAAATTTTGCCAACTGATATTACATTTAATTTTTGAAAATATTGTTTGGATAATGGTCTGATTTGTACATACCTTTGGTACGATGGAATTAGGTGGCTATTGAATAATAGTTATGGTTAAATATCGATCTTAACAAATGATCATTGAATCAATACGGGAAATGGAAATAAGACAGAGGTTTTGTTTGGTATTGATAAAGTAATTAATGCAGAACTGCAATTCTTCTCAAAAGCACGTACCAGGATTGATACGTGTATGAATTATACACGCCCATCATTAGCGATAGAACTTGAACCAATAAAGAAGGCCTTTCTTGATGCCAAAAGCAGAGGCATAAAATTAAGATATCTAACCGAGATTACCAAGAACAACCTAGCTTATTGTAAGGAATTGATGTCAATTGTTGAGGAGCTCAGACATTTAGATGGAATAAAGGGGAATTTCATGATAAGTGAATCAGAGTATCTTGCACCTGTGATTTTAGTTGAGAAAGGGAAGATAGCTCCTGAGATTATCTGTAGCAATCTAAAGGATCTAGTAGACCAGCAGCAATACATCTTTGATAACTTCTGGAATAGAGGTATTCCAGCACACCTGAAAATAAGAGAAATTGAAAGCAACAGGTCAGCAATGATAAATCCTCATTATGAAACCAAAGTCTTGGAAAATCAAGAAGAAATTAGTGAGAAAATAAAAGATCTTATTGAGACTTCAGATGAATTATTAGTTTGCTCAGATTTTGATGGCATGCATATGATATACAATAACTTCTTTGATTCTTATAAAAGAGCATTAGACAAATACAAGAATGGCAAACATAAAGGAATTAGATGGATTGGTACTATTATAAACAAAGGCATGGTTAGTAGTGATCTGATTGAAATATTTGAGAATTTAGGTGTACAAGTAAGACATGTCAAAACTATACTGCCTATGAATTTTGTCATAGGATGTGAAAAGGAGATACATGCCACAATCGAATATGCAGAAGATGATAATTCAGTTCAAAGTCTCTTAGTTAGTAATGATCCTGCATATATCAAACATTTTACTTCAATATTTGAGGAACTGTGGAAAAATAGTTTAATATTGTAGATGTTATAGCGAGGATGGTTTGATTGAAGATGTTCTAGATAATCTATCTTATA
>JBEVTH010000370.1:0-2060 GCA_041156085.1 Candidatus Nitrososphaera maunauluensis | reverse complement strand
AGTTGAGTCTAGTCAGATGATGGTTGAATCTATGATGATGGTTTATCATAAATTAAAGGAAGAGACTTTAGTCTAATTTCTTCACAATATGGACATTTTGCTAAATGTTTTCTTTCCAATCAATACAAACTGATACTACTGATATTCGAGAAGATATCGAAACAATATGGTCGGGTTTAATGCTACGTTTATGTTCTAGACATAGACTCAATGTAAGAAATGGAAATCCAGCCGATTATGACACAGAGCAGCTTCGAACTGTTCATTATCCTAGCTTTAATGAATCTGTCCTAGAACAAATCTTAATTGCTGTTGTAGTCGTTGCTATCATTTAGTTCAATAAGAATAACATGACTTTAGCTATGAGCCTTTCATAACTTCCATTATCTGTCTACACACCTACACTTATTTCGTTTGAATAATTGTAATCATTTCGTAACAGAAGGAGGAAAGCAAATCAAGAGATTAGCTGAAATGTTAGGAGGATGGTAATGATTGATTTACCACAAAGTTCATTCAAGGGATAGGCATAAGCTATACTGATTTAGTTACTGAAATAAATAATAATAAAATCCGACTAGCTCTCAAAGACATGTGGCTTTCCTTTTAAGACCACTTTTATTAGGTTCCAAAGCAGCCTCTTGGTTTGCCCTTACCGTCATATTGTTTTGGAGTTCTTCAAGTTCTTTCGAATTGAAGATATACCTATTATTATCATATGGCGGCAACTCATCATTTCTATGGACACAACAGGCCTTTACCTCTTGTGCAGATTCTGAATGATGGATCGTTCTTCTCTTTTGGCTAGTCGGATAACTATGTAATGTATATTCAACGATTTAAAACTATGCCTTAGGTTTTTTGATTGTATGTGTTGATAAAATTTAGTGAGCTGTAGGGATGTAGTTTTTGGTTTATGATTTAGATAGAGAACTATTTACAGGTCATATGGTTCAGAAGAAATTGATGTTACAAAAGTATACTGGGTCTGCAACCAAACATATACTTAACATGCAACTGTTGTGGATATATTTCTGAGCGATATAGTGTAAAATGAGCTTATCATAAACACGATTACCACTTTTAAATATGCATACCTCCTAGCTTTTTAGGATATGGTTCATGAAATAGTAGACCAGGATATCAAAAGAATTCTGATTGATAGAGACATTACCACATTAAAACAGGCCTTTTGTAGGATTATGTGTGCTGAAATTCATAGTAATGGAACAAGGGTATTTGTTCCAGAAAGATTATTTTTGCAGAATCGTTTGAAAAGTCATCTGTCAGGTAAGGAACTTCAATTGGGACGGCAACTGCTAGAGTCTGAAGACTACAAAGTCTATAATCGAATGGTCGATTTAGTTATTCGTGAGCTGGCCAGCGATGGAACCATTACAATACAACAAGAAGCAACAGCAGATGATCCAGAAGAAAAATACAAGGCCACACAAAACCTAGACAGAATATGTAAGGACTTTAGGGATAGTGGATTATCATTTTAGCTGGCTTAAACTTTCCTGTATTAATCCAGTTTTCCATAAATCTAAAATCATTCTACCAAGTATAAAGTCTGTCGACATCTTTAACACGTGTTTTTTAAGCTTCTATCATTACATTCTAGCTGCAGATACTCATATGACTGAAGAACAAGATCCATTATCTGATATAGAATATAAAATAAAGGATAGAATTAAAATAATTATGGATAAGATGGAAAAGACAGTGTATAGATCTGAGACAAACCGACTCTGGGTCAGGATAGAAACACTTCAATGGGCTTTGGCACAAATACTTAGTCTAAGGTAATAACACCAACCTGCGCTACAGTCTCAAAGTAAGGAGAAAGCCAGGGATTCAAGGTCATAGCTCCCAATACACAGTTCTTCAAATATTGGTTTGAAAGAGTTTAGACTCATTTGTTAGCGTCTTGCTTCATGTTCGACTTGTTTGTAACTGCTTCATTTATTCGAAAGGTAATAGTCGTTGTCTTAAGGTTATAGTTCAATTAACATATAGAACTATTTGAAAAATAATCAAATAAAACCAGCAGATAATTT
>JBEVTH010000369.1:0-2073 GCA_041156085.1 Candidatus Nitrososphaera maunauluensis | reverse complement strand
CAAACAAAACAGCAAATGCAGCATTAAATGCAAATTCAAAATTAATGAATAAAGTACTTAATGTCCTAAAATCAGGAGGACTTAAAGAAAATGAAACAAGTACCTCATCGTTTAGTATTTCTCCGAACTATAACTATTCAAATACAAACAATAATTCTCCAGTCACTCAAGGAAGTATAACAGGATTTACAGCAACTAATTCTATACAAATAGAGAGCTTTAATACTGCTAAAATATCAAAATGGGTTGATATTGCAATAGCAGCAGGAGCAAATAACATTAACAGTATAGATTTTACTCTGTCTGATAAGAAGCTAGAAAATATAAAGAATGGTCTTATTAAAGATGCTATAACCAATGCAAGAGGAAAAGCTAGTATTACAGCTTCTGCATTAGGATTAAGGATAGTCGGTGTAAAGTCTATTGACCTTACTGAGGGATTTCAGCCAGTATCACCACGAGAACCCTTGACTACGGCTAGTGCTGCGACTGCTTCTGCTGCTACTTCCAATAAGCCAACTCCAATTATTCCAGGTGAGCAGCAAGTATCACAGAGTGTAGGTATTGTTTTTATGATTGGAAAATGAGAAAAGGAGGAATGGATAGGTAAATTCCACTGAATATCACTCATGGACTTGCTTGCTATTCGTGTGTTCTTTAACTTTGTTTAGCTAACGATATATCAAAAGTCCTCGGATATAAAAAATGAAATGACTAAACAAAAACAAAAAACAATAGCCATCGTAGCAGTCGCTGTGATAATGATTTTGGGATTTGCCTATGCAGTACCATCAATTCACAGCGATCATGTAGCATTTGCAGCAAAAACAAAATGTAAAAGTGTAGATAAAGAAGACGAGACGAAGAAACAGAAAGAAGAATCAAATGGTAAAGAAGAAAAAGGCTGTTAATAATCTCATTTTTTTGTTTCCATCTTCTGTAGGAATTCTGGCTCGAGATAGGAATCTCAATCAGTTCCGATAGTGGTAATATTCATACCATTCAGAATTCCATGACCTTTGAAAGATACTTTTATTCCATGTGCCCCATAAATTATCGTTGGTTTTACGCCGGTTATCTTGTCATATTCTGTATAACTAAGCACGGGGTTTCCAAGAATGATCTTGTCTGTGTTACTTGTTGCTCATGACGTAGGTAAAATCTTCAAAGAAATTGTGCATCATGTAAAGAAGGCTCCATCTACCGCATCAAGTCATCTTATCTAAAAACAAAGATAATATTCGATGTCAAAGTTATCGATTAAAAAAGAAGAGGTTGATTGCTCACATGATTATGTACTAGGAAATGCTTGAAGATTTTAGATGTAAACTGCTTTCCATTATCATGCATCACAGTTTTGGGCTTACCTCCATTGTTTATTATCCAATCCTCTAATACATTGAGTACGTCTACAGACCTCTTCCTTTCAGACCATCTGCTAGCTACTTTTCTGGAGCAGTCATCTAGACAGCTAATGATGTAATTCCTTTCACTCGAATTACTGAGATAGAAAGGGCCAAGTATGTCCGTCTGCACCATATCATTGGGATGTTTCATGGCAAACCGTTTGTAAATTATTTTAGCCTTACATTTGAGTATGTTAAGACCATGCCTATTTAGTACCTTGTATATAGTTCGTGTACTTAAAGACAGTCCAATGGTTCTTTTTAATCTAAACTTGATCCTATTACATCCAAATCTCTTGGTTAATCTAAGATCAAGTATTGTTTCTTGTATTTCAGACGTTACTTTCCTGTACTTGATATTATGAGGTCTCTTAGAGAGATCTGATAGTCCATCTATTCCTTTCTGTTTATACCTATTCTTCCACTTATAGTAAGTCTTTCTGGACGTACCGTATCTCTTGCAAATAATAGATACAGTCTCACCAGTCCATTCCTTTTCATGTATTAGATTATACCGTCTTTCGATTTCTATATGAATACACTTCCTGACAGAAGTGTAACCCATGTCTGTAAGCTATAATGTCACCTATGTTAGGACGTACAACAACTAGCTGAGGGTGGGGCATAATTCTACTGCATGATTTTGCCATGTTTTATTCGAATTAGC
>JBEVTH010000368.1:0-2087 GCA_041156085.1 Candidatus Nitrososphaera maunauluensis | reverse complement strand
CATGTCTGAATTATGAGGATAATTGTATTTATAAATAATTGTTTGACGTAATCGACATCGCTAATTATTTTATTCCTAGGATTGCTGAATACAATAGTTACCTATGAGAAGTGGTAATAATAAGGGAAGAAAGAGATTGAAGAGATTTATTCAGTATAATTATCATTGTATTTTCCAATAAGATCTAAAATGGAAAGAAGGGGATATTCTTCGTATCAATATGAATAACTCTTTATTAATTCAAAAAGACAAACCAACTAGCGATATTCAATCTCGAAAGTTACCACATTATCACGAGGTCATACCTGATATCAGAGATCTGAATATTCGCAATCGAGTCCTTTCCCCTACAAATGGATCGATTCTTGGATATGCATAAACTAAGAAAACCAAATTTTGGGTTATTGTCCGTTATAGAATCCAACTATACACTATCATAGCAACAGCTGCAGATGCCATCACAATTACTGTAACTGTCGCAAATACATTTGAACTTCTTCTATTCACCTTGTCACCAAGAATCCTTTTATTATTTGCAATCTTTGATACCACTATTAGAACGGGCACGGATACAAAGCCATTTATCACCGCAGCATACAGCAAGGCTCGAATTGGATCTATATTAGAAAAATTGATCCACAGTCCTATAAGAGTAGATATAATAATGATGCCATAGAACTTGGGCGCCTGTCCAAATTTTTTGTATAATCCCTCTTTCCATCCAAAACTCTCTGATATGGCATAAGATGCACTTCCTGCTAGTACTGGAACGGCAAGTAGACCAGTACCTATAATTCCAGCCGTAAACAATCCACCAGCTATCTGACCAGAATATGGAAAGCCTTTCACCAAAGGTTCAAGTGCTCTTGCAGCGTCCTGTGCAGAAGAAATAGTGGTAACTCCATTATTATGTAGAGTTGAAGCAGATGTTATTATTATAAACCAAAATATTGCCTGTGCAAGACTCATTCCAGTGATTATGTCTACTCTCATATTTTTTAGATCACTTTTTGTGATTTTGGGTTTAGAATGTTGATGATATTGATCTCCCTTGTGCATCTCTTCTATTTTGCCTTTCTTAACTTCTTCCTCAACCTCCTGAGACGTCTGCCAGAAGAAGAGGTATAGTGATATTGTCGTTCCAAGGATAGCAATAGTCATCAGAACAAATGCCGTATTGAATTCAAAATGTGGTACCAATGTTGATTTAGCAATGCTGTACCATTCTGATCCATTATGTACAGCCAAGAAAGCTGTTGCTATATATAGGAAAAGTGAAAGTGTCAGGTACTTCAAAACCTTTGAATACCTTTTATATGAGATGAATATTTCAGCAACCAATATAATGCCCGTGAAAATTAAAGTAGATACAACAAATGGAACTTGAGGAACGAGTAATCTTAGAGATGCGCCCATAGCTCCAATATCTGCGCCTATGTTTATCGTATTGGCAATCAGTAAAAGAGATGCTATGCTATAAAGTAGCTTCTTCGAATAGTGTTGTTTTATAATTTGGGCTAATCCCTTTCCAGAAACAATTCCAATTCTTGCGCACATTTCTTGTACTACAATAACCATGGGAAGGGTAACTATAGCCATCCATAACTGGCCGTATCCAAATTGAGCTCCTGCTTGGGAATATGTTGCAATACCTGATGGATCGTTGTCTGATCCTCCGGTTACTATCCCAGGACCTAAGGACCTGAAAAATAATTTAAAGGAAGATGCAAAGGACTTTGCCTTTTTAGCTGTAGGTAAGACTATGTCTTCTTTTCCTTCTCCGTTAACCTCTCCTATATCATCAGTCAACTTTTACTATATTGACAAATTAGTTATAGGATATCTGTATTTTATATAATTGTAATTAAAGAATCTAAATCTAAATTCACTTTCTTATAGTAGCAATTATGCCACAACAGTAGATATATATAAAATTGGAAGTGTTTTCCATTACAACTGCACTATACAATGGCCAAGATGGAAATATAACCTGATGTTACTATATTGCAGCTGAAAATGATAGTACAAATATACATAAGTATGAATGTAGTAAAAAGTGAATTTTGTCACAATTCCTAAAATAGAAC
>JBEVTH010000367.1:0-2096 GCA_041156085.1 Candidatus Nitrososphaera maunauluensis | reverse complement strand
TTTCACAGGAAATATATGCATACAAATAATCAATAATATTTTTTCTAAATACGAGATAAAATGACAATTGATTAATAGCCACATGCAATAAAAAAATGATGGTTCTAATGCTTCTTTGGTTTCGATAGGACTATCTATAGCAATTTCAAATGGAAGAGAGGAAGAAGCGATATAACGTTGTTAGTTATTATAGTGATTTATCAATATATGTGACTACTAATACATTCAATAGTCGTAAGAGGTTATCAAAACCAATCTGCATTAGCAAATTGTATTACATCACATTCCAACAGCAAGGAGGTCGTTAATAAGAATGGTATTCTACTTTATGAACTTTCAATTCTTTAAGATTTGCGAGGGATCTCTGACATTTTTCACATTTCCATCGACTTGTCCTTGCTAGTTGTTCAGACACAGTAAGGTAACCAGATCTTCCACTATTTTCGTAGTCTACTATCTGTGTAGATCCTTCTACATTTTCATATTCCTTTGTAGCTTTAAAGAAATTACTTGTCTTCAACAGGTCAATTTGATTGTAAATTTGTATGAAATGCATACCTTTCTCCGTAATCGTATAAAATCGATCTTCTTTGTGATAGTCTATCAAGCCTTTTTCCAGCAGAGCCGGCAAATGTCCTTTTAGCTGCGCATAAGACAGATATGCCTCATACATTATCCTTGTTTGTGTTGCTCTGATACCATTGTTATTGATTGATTCCAAAATAAGAGCAATTATTTCTGTTTCACTTCTATGTTTCATATTGTAATACTACCTCTAAATGAATACTATAATTAATAGAATGAATACAACTTAATAATAGTAACTTATCTCTAAATGATGTTATTATTCTATAAACTCATACTAGATGCTCCTTCTTATATTTTCCTTTTTAACAAAATGACACTTAATCTTTGTTCATCATAGCATGGATTAACAGTAATTATTATCCAAATTCAGATCTTTGTTCTAGTAGTATTATGACAAATTGACAGGTGGTTGCTTTCTATGTCCTTTATTTTCAATAGATTAGACGATAAGATTAGGTCAAAAAATTTAGTCAGATTTGGTTCACAGTCCTCTGAATTCGAACCGATGGAATGCTTTGTGTAGGGTGATTATCAGATAACGTGTAATTTAGGGGAAAGGCAAAATGAAAGGTGTATCCTTTTGTGAATCATGTTTATTATTGTTATTATTATGATCTAAACTCGTAGAAGAGCCATGATTTAGGCTTATCTCTGGATTGCCTTTAGCTGAATTAGAGAGTGTAGTAGAGTCAGAATGTTGATGCTTTTGGTACGTACAGGTTGCAGTATTATTATTACTCTTACCATCGCTAGTACATTCCTCCACAGCAGCTTCCTTTATAGCAGATACTTCAGCAAAAAGGTCTCCTGATGATGTGGCTACTGTTACTGCCAAGATTATCAATATACTCGAAATCATGTAGAACGTTTCATTAGTTTATCGTAATCTAAGGTATATCTGGCTTGATTCGCCTAATGCAGTATTCTTATAAGATATTATTTCTATAGAAGTAAAATATAGAGAACCAAATAGGAAAGAAGACAATTAGATGAAAAAGTATTTCTTACGTTTAATGCATTTAAGCAATGATCCTCATGTTAGTTATTTATTAATAAATATCCGTCTTTAATGAAAGTGACAGACTTATTTCTACTTATGTATGAATCCTAGTTCGAGCCAGAATACCTACAGAAGCTGGAAACAAAGTGGCACAGGATCCAAACTTTCTAAAGAACCTTGAAGAGTATATGAACAAAGTCAAGCCTGAAGCGGCATAGTTCATGCCACAAGGTGGCGAGAGATCAGCTGCCTTCATAGCTAACATAGAAAGTAATGACCAGATACCTTCTGTGGTTGAACCATTATTCCAATGGATGGGTGCTAACGTGGAAGTGTTCCCTGTAATGAACTTTGACGACCTGAAAAAGGGCATTTCAAAAATCAGATAGTTTCAAGTTTTCATCCATTGGATAACCTTTCTACTTTTATTTCTTATTATTATCTTTTTTTGCTTCTGTTCCACTAAAATCTTTCAAGTCTAATCAGCCGTCAAAAAACTTATTGGTTG
>JBEVTH010000366.1:0-2108 GCA_041156085.1 Candidatus Nitrososphaera maunauluensis | reverse complement strand
CGAAAACATCCCTGCTAGGCTATCTATACTCATATTTCTAAATGGAACAAGATATTATTTAGTGGTTATAAGCAACCCAATCATACGAGTTTTACGTTCATTATTATTTACTACTCTGTTTTTGTTAGATAGTTTTTCAGATAAGGATTGGACAATCAAGAGTATTGGTACAAGGAATTCATCTTCAGTACTATTTCTTTTCCTAAAATAACTTAGGAACCCTAGAACTTGCTACTGAATGCCTATGTCAGTTCTAGCCTCTTTGCACTTCGAAACTTTCTTTTAACATGACATTCATCCTTCCAGTAAGATTTCTTGGGTGTACCTTTAGAGCCGTTAAGCAGGTCCGATGCGTCTTCCTTCCCTTGGTGTATTAGATGCTTAATAGTCTTAGAAGTAAAGTCCGATATCTTACCAGCAATACTATTCTCATAGCCCTTATTTTCTATCTGTTACCATTGCTACCAGGTTTGTTTCCTGTTTCCAACTGTTACCATTGCATTTTTTACGGAGCTTGTACAGTTGATAAAGAAGGGGCTGAATGGTTATGCCATAAAATCTGAAAGGATACTTTGCTAAATGGTCTTGGAATGGGTGTTATCCTCTTCCTCTTCCAATCCCACTGAATTTCTTAAAACACGACAGGTGGTTGCAATTTAATCCCCATGATCCCAAGACCTTGATTTGACTTAAACCACAACAGGGCCTTTACCTTTTGTTTTTTGTATTATCATAAGAATAACTACAACAGGTACCGTAATCAGTCCTATAGATAGAGCCATAGGGTTAGAAAATATAATGTGTATGTTTGTTATTATTTCATTTCGAAACAGTATTATCCAAATCCCAAATAATATCAAACCAAACACAAATATCAGATACTTGACGAAGTTCAATCGCTTAATCTTTTGAGAAGGACTTTTGTCATGTCTGTCCAGCTCTTCAGCTATCTTTAGTTTTAGCGACGGACTTTTGTCATGTCTTAACTTAATAGGACCTAGAATTAGGCAAAGGTAACAGCTAAGGATATTCTGTATGTCTTTTTCAATGCGATAGAACATGTTGATTTGTGTTGAGTTTTTCTATCAAAGTACTCTTAAGCAAGACTTTCTAATTATTACATTATGTCAAAAAGAGCAATAGAAGGACAAGGAAATAATAAAAAGGATATAGTCAAACCGCATGGTTCATCTAGACCTACAGCATTTGCAGGCCCAGACCAGATCGTATATGAAGGCTCAGAAGTAAAGTTAGATGGGAGTAACTCTTCTGCTCAAAATAATACTAGTAACAATAACAGATTGTCTTCATACTACTGGAGGCAAGTTGCTGGTCCAACAGTAGATTTAGACGAAAACAACAATATTGTGTCGCCTTCTTTTAAAGCTCCTTATGTAGACGTTGATTTTAATACCGCTGGTCCAAAAAATCCTTACACTAATTTATCATTTGAATTAGTAGTGACAGACGACCAAGGCGTGCAAAGCATACCTGACACGGTGAATATTACTGTCAAAATGATTCAAAGGGCATTAGTACTTCAAGGTGGAGGATCCCTTGGTGCTTATGAGGCAGGAGTTTTTCAGGCACTTTGTGAGAGGCTGATTAAAAAAGACAAAGCAGGAGGTAATGTTAGAAAAAATAGACCTCTATTTGATATTATTGCAGGAACTTCAATAGGTGCTGTAAATGCAGCAATAATAGTTCATAACGTCTCCAAAGTAAAGAAAGAAAACCACGCGATGGATACAGAAGCAATCTGGAATAATGCATCAAATCAACTCAATGACTTCTGGAACAATATCTCAGTATCGAGCGATGGTGATAATCCATTATTTTGACATGGCTGGGATGTATGGCATGACATCACCAAAACATGGATAGAAAATTACCGATCATTATCTTCACAAAATGAACAGCTTACAAAATTAATAGAAGACTACCCAAATCCTTTCTATTTCTTTTGGCCACGAAACTATAGTCCAATATCTTCCGGGGAGTCTGCCAGACGATATTTTTCTTGGATGCGGTCTGGATTGTTTGGAACACCAAAGATTATGTCAGGTAACTTTATGCAACCTGATACAAAATTCCTTAATATATTTTTG
>JBEVTH010000365.1:0-2113 GCA_041156085.1 Candidatus Nitrososphaera maunauluensis | reverse complement strand
GTTATAAAATATTCCTCTTGTCGAGCGAGGGTTTACTTACAAAAATATATGACGATTACAATATTTTATCTTCCAAGCATCATCATTTGGATTGTATTATACGAACTGCAAGAAATTACATCTTAGTAAAGACTCATTCTGGATTGATCTTTCTATGAACCCCGCATGGAAAGGGGGTTCATCGCCACGGTATTTAGCTTTATCTATCTTTTTGTCATGTATTAAGCAGAAGCCTATTTCCTAATTTTGCCTTATTATTCTACTGTCTTAAGATATTTTTATATGATGATTCAATCAAACAATCAATACTTATCAGATATATTGGATAATCTCAATGTATGAAACATGTTTAGACAAGAAACTATTCCTCTTTGTTAGATTATCTCTGCAATGCCCCTTGCTCTTTGTTCTCTCAACTACTGTCATTTGACAGGTGTTCATAGTTTCAATACGACCTCAGCGTTGCTTTCATAATTTTGAATAGAAATGTTCCCCTCTTTTTCATTGTCTCTAGATATACATGTTGTTGCCCTGGATTTCTTAGACATATGATTTTTAGCTATTAGCCCGATCAGAATTCGAATAGAGCTTCCTGCCGGCTATTCTTTTTATTATTAGAGTGTACAATATAGGTACATAGTGAAGTCCTTTATCCGCACTACCCACATCGATAAAATATCTTCAAATGAATTATTTGAATGGGATATAAGAGAAGGTCCAATTGAACGGCTTAATCCTCCATGGCATCAGTTCAAGGTAACAGAACCAAGAGGAAACATCCAGAATGGTGGCACAGTCAAGATAAAGATGAAGATTGCTGGTCCTATTCATACTACCTGGCTTGTAAAACATTCTGATTATATAGAAGGCAAGCAATTTAGAGACAGCCAAATAAAAGGACTTTTTTCATCGTGGACATATACTCATTTGTTTAATTCACTTAAATTATCTTCATCTATTTTAGATGACCATATAGAGTACTCGTTGCCATGTGGCATACTAACCGAAAGAATTGTCTCGCCTCTAATAAATAAAAAACTAAACCAAATGTTTGATTATAGACATCGCCTCACCATCGAGGATCTTTTAATTCATGCTATTGCAAATAAAATAAGAGGTAATGGCAGACCTATGACTATTGGAATTACTGGTTCTAGCGGATTTATTGGTTCTTCATTGATACCATTTATAACCACTGGCGGTCATAGAGTTAATACGATTCATAAGACATCCTGTAAGTGATGATAACGATACCAAGAATGTCAAGTCTATTCAATGGAATGCTTCATCTGCATCTTTAAATGACGAAATCGATAATCAGAACATAGATGCCGTAGTCAATCTTGCTGGAGAAAACATCTTTGGAAGATGGACAAAGGAAAAGAAAAAAAGAATTTTTGATAGCAGAGTAAATTCAACCAAGTCTCTGTGTAAGATGTTATCTTCACTTGATAAACCACCTAAAGTACTTGTGTCTGCATCCGCAACAGGATATTATGGAGACAGGGGTGACGAGATATTAACCGAAGAAAGCCAATCTTCTTCTACTGATTTTCTCTCAGATGTTTGCAAGAATTGGGAAGGATCTACTCAAATATCCAAGGACTCTGGTATTCGTGTTGTAAATTTGAGGATTGGCATAGTTTTGTCATCGTCTGGCGGAATGCTGTCAAAGATTCTTCCCATTTTTAAACTGGGTTTTGGTGGAAGAATAGGAAATGGTAATCAGTATATGAGTTGGATCGGACTAGATGATCTACTTGGATTAATTCTGTATGCTATAGCTGAAAAATCTAGTGCTGGTCCTGTAAATGCGGTATCGCCCAATCCTATCACAAATACTGATTTCACATCGATTTTGGGAAAGGTTCTGTCATGACCTACTAAATTTTCTATTCCTGAATCCATAATAAAACTACCGATGGGAGAGGAATTAGCCAATTCAGCTATCCTGTCTGTTTATGTTGTTGGAGAAATAATAGAAATTATAATATGCCATTTCCCTCATCTTTTCCTTATATTGCGAGAGCAGATCTTTATATATATAGATATGTTTTTAACGGCTCTGTTCACTTAGCGTTAAATCTATAGCTTAAGATAGCATATTTTCTAT
>JBEVTH010000364.1:0-2115 GCA_041156085.1 Candidatus Nitrososphaera maunauluensis | reverse complement strand
AATAACCTTTTAACTTTCAAGAAGAAAACTTGTGACTAAATATTATCGTTGTTATAATCCATCATGGTTTGTTTGTAGATTGTATTTTATGTGTATACACTATTATTAATGATATCAAAAAAACATTTGTAAAATCCATAGTGATCGCCATAGCCATATTATCGTTATTATTAACAACAACCTATGCTATTGAAGCATCCAAGACAAATGTAGGTACTACTGGTGCAGAAGAAGTATTCCTTGCATCACCTTATATTATTCCGATATTCTTATCTATGGTATTTGCCGCTGCTGTTCTGTCCTCAAGGACTAGAATCCCTCATACCATGATACTTGTAGGATTTGGAATTGCAATTTCATTTTTTGATTTTGTGGGTTTGAATATGGTGATATCAAACAATTCAGAATCGATCCAAGACTGGTTATCAATTTCATAATACCCCCCTGATCTTTGAGGCAATGATGAAGGTAAACTACAAAGAATTCAAGTCGGTAAGGATATCTGCATCACTTTTAGCTACAATAGGTGTCATTCTCGCCACACTAGTCACAGGATCATTGTTGACATATATAGCTCATCTACCCTTTGCTGTTGCTTTTACATTTGCTGCTCTGATAGCTCCTACTGATCCAGCAATTGTTATAGAGATATTCAAAAGAATACGAGTACCAAAACAGCTCTCTACGTTAATGGAATTTGTGGCTAGCTTCAATGATGCTACTGGACTGATAGTGTTTTCATCTGTTATTGCCCTGGTATTTGCTTCTGCAGCTTCTACAGGTAACAATGCAATAACTAGTCCAAATGATTCTAATATTTCTAATGCTTCTGGTTTTACTCCTTTCTCTCCACCTCAGCTTACTATGAACAATTTTTCCTTTGTTAGCGAGACTGAACATTTTGCTATAGCCTTTTTTGGTGGCGCTACTATTGGATTAGCTATTGCTGCAGCTACACATAGATTGCACGCATTGATGAATGATCCTTTCTCTGAAACTGCATTAACTGTAGCTGCTGTATTTGGTTCTGTAGTATCTGCAAATTCTTTAGGTCTATCAGGTTTAGTTGCAGTAGCAGTTGCAGGGCTATACTTTGGCAATATAACAGTAAAACAAGAAGCATATATGAGCTTAAAAGTACGTACGTCTGTTTTCAATTTCTGGGAAATGATTGCTTTTTTTGCAAATTCTGCGGCATTCCTTTATCTTGGAATAAACATGAATATAGTTAATATTGGTCAGAACTTTCTTTTGATTGTTCTATCATTTGCTGCAGTATTAGCTGCTAGAGTAGCATCCACTTATCCACTACTTGCTGCTACAAATAGATTCACAAAGGAAAAGATTCCAAGAGCATGGAGACATGTAGTTGTTCTTGGTGGAATGCGTGGTGCAATTTCAGTAGCTCTTGTAGCATCTCTCCCGGAGAGCACCTTTAAGAATACGATTGCTACCATAACCTTTGGTGTAGTTCTTACATCATTGATTATACAGTACATTGGACTTACAAGGTACGTCAAAAACATGTTTGCTAAGTATTACTACTTCTTTTTCTAAAGTTTCTCTATGAGCTTTGTCTGCAGACAATGTATTTTGTGATACTCTGTCTTATCGCAGACTAATTAAAGAGGCTCCAGTTTCTTCCTTCTTGTAAGGCTACTACAAGTCTAAGATATTTTTAACAAATGCCATTAATCAATACGATATTAATGTCCTAACTATCGCTTGATTGCAATTATCAAAAACTCACTTTCAACTTAGGTAACTGTGAATTATAAAATGTTAATACCGCTAAAGATAGAAAAAAACATTCAGATTACATCTTTAATCTATAGATATTATTGTTATAACAAAAACACAAGAAGATTTCAAAACTGTTAATATCAAGAATTGCTAAATTAAGGTTAGCGAGAATTAAAATGAGCTCAGTTGATAATAATCCTAATACTGTAGAACATGAACCGACACCATCAGCGGATCGCCCAAAATGTAGCATATGTGGAGAACGCTTTGATGACATGGCTGAGATGCAGAGACATTCACTAACGGAGCATATACAAAAAGGGGATCTTCCTGCTGAGCAGCAGGCGTAGGTCCTTGAAATATCATTTATTC
>JBEVTH010000363.1:0-2117 GCA_041156085.1 Candidatus Nitrososphaera maunauluensis | reverse complement strand
ATAAGCATAGATCGAATCAAAGTTCAAGTTATCAGCTGTTGTTGCAATAGACTTTGAGAATTCATATTGGCTAACAGGATCATTTTCCTCTTCTAATGGGAAATCGCCTCCTCTCCAACCTTGTGGGATAGCTAATCCAAATTTTATATTATCTGACATAATCTTTATGCTTAATCTTGTGAATGATCTAGAAAGAAAAACCTTTAAAGCTTAAGACCACTATCTTGTTGAGGAACCTACTTTTAGCACCGATATCGTCATGGATTCCACCGAAACCGGACCAACGATTATCTAATATTTTACCATATATGATTTCGCCTACATTATCTTTGGGCCTCAAAATTATGTCAAATTCGTTTCACAACCCTTTCGAGATGCTCTTGGAAACAAGATGTTATATGTTCCTCTAAAAGCAGACAAATTAGGGTTGACCATCCTAGAGAGATTTTCCTTCGTAATTACGCAATAGATCTATTGAAATCGCATAGATCGCTTGTGACCTTGAATCGATACACAGTTCGACATATCATCTAATAGGGCTGACTCACTATTGGAATAGGTAGCCAAAGATATTTTTCATTGGAATTATTATGTTTATTGCAGGATTTTGGTTCAAATGATTGCATGATGACTGCAAAAATATAGGATAAGAATTCTTACTGTTTAGTAGGAGGATATTTTAGACCTGTCTGCTTGCTCATAAGTTGAGATCTGATCGATACCAGAGATTGGTCAATTTGGTATACTGCCAGTTTGTCTTTTCCAAGTAAATCAAACTTTTGGAGAATTGTGTGAAATAATGTTTCCTCTTCTATTTGTTCACTTACAAACCACTGCAAGAATGAGTATGTAGAGCGATCTTTTTCTTTTTCAGCCATATCAACTAGATCATAAATAGCCTTGGTTACAGTTTGCTCGCTCTTTAGACCAAATTGGAAAGTAGATTCCAGAGATTCGAAACTACTCGGTGGTTTTTCAATTGCTGGAATTATCGCCTCTGCTCCAACACCATTAAGATAATGGATCAGCTTTAGCATATGCCCATTTTCTTCTACAGCTTGTTCAAAAAAGAAAGCGGCACTTCCATCATATCCGATTCTCTCACACCATGATCCGATTGCAGTATATGCATTTGCAGATGACGCCTCATAAGAAATTTGATCATTAATTGCTTTTGCCATTTCTGTTGAAATTCGCATTATAGTAACAACGTTATTTGATTATCTATATATTTTGCTTGATGTGGTAATGAATACGTTTTTGCTTTCACAGTTGATAAAATTTTATTTGTACTTGCGGTAATAGCTCATCAATGTATTTTTGATATTGACTTTTGCTTTCTTGCAGTGTTGTTAGGATCGTATAAAGGAATGAGAAGACTGTTCGGACCATTCAGCCCCATGTCTTCTGCAAATCTCCTCATACAGTCAATCATTTGAGTAAAGAGTTGTTTTTGTTTATCTAAGTCAATAGGTATTATCACCGGAAAGTGCTACCACCGATAACGACGATTCAAAGTTAGATAAATACGTAGATTTTTCATTGGAAGATTTGTTATTCTTATCGCCGTTATCTATTATTACAAGTCCATGGTTCACTTCACCATTTTTTAAAATAAAACTAATATCTCGTCGTGACATTCTGAGTATCTTTGCAATGTCGCGAGTACTTTTCCCACTATCATATAACTCCAAAACTTTCTTTTTCTTTCAGTATAATCATAATCATTGTAATTTGATTATCTCGTCCCATGTTCCCGTTACTGATAGCATGTAGTATTTGTCGTTACTTCCAGATTCGAATTGTATGATATCTCCGGTTGATAATTGAATTTGAAATAACTTGTTTAAGAATTGTAGGAAGCTAGGTCCTGCCACTATGCTCTTGGCTTCTCTTTCAAGTGGTTTATTATGATATTTTTGTATTGCATCTACTAAGCCCAATCTACTAATTTCTTCCACTAGATTAGCCACATCTATAAACGTCGTGTTTCTTTTATAGACTCTAAGTATTGCCATTATAAAATATACATCCATTTTCCAATGACAATAACAGCAATATAATTTTGCCTCTACAATAAGTCCTAATCATATATGTATATGTATATCTCTGCGGCT
>JBEVTH010000362.1:0-2130 GCA_041156085.1 Candidatus Nitrososphaera maunauluensis | reverse complement strand
GACATTGCAACAGTATGAAACAAATCCACACCCATCATAAATTGATTAAGATTCTCTTATTAGTTATTGTTCAATTTATGCTTATTTGTGTCAGTATTATTATTTTCTGATGACATAGATTTTATACATACATCACATCGCATTTTATTGTTGTGTAGTTAGGTGAGCATTGTTTGAAATTGGCTTATAATACAAAAACAGTAAAGTAAAAGAACCACATTCTATGATATAGTATTACGATATGGGATCTATGTGTTTAGCTGATCTTGAAATTCTTGCAGGCAGTATAGCAACAATATTTGGAGTAAGCTGTATAATCTAGATATACACCAAGAACAAGTAGTAAATTACAATATTTACTAGTGTGACCAACGCTCCAATTTTGAAAAATTCAAAAAACGAAAATGCTTTGACTCCCTTAGATTCTGCAACATCAATAATTATTATGTTACTCGCAGCCCCTAATATCGTAAGATTTCCTGCAATAGTACTGGCAGACGCCAACATCATCCATTGGCTGACATGTCCGTCACCTGCGAATCCGTTATTTAGCATTACAAAATTGTATAAAGCCACAAAAGGAACATTACTTAATATCTGGCTTAATATGATACTGACAGTTGATATTATAGCGCTACTTTGTGGGATATTATTGGGGTCAGGAACAGGGATATACGACATTATCATAGAAATTGCACCAGAAGACCATAGTGCAGAAGTAACTACAAACATTGCGGCAAAAAATACTAGCACAGAATAATCTACTCTTCTGAGTATATCTTTTCGCTCACTACTCACAAGATAAAGCGCTGCCGCTCCCAATAATGCAATTACACTCAGACCAACATTGGCAATATGCAGAAAATGTAAAAGCTCCGAAATGATAAAACCTGCTATTGTAATCAATAAAATTGCAGACGAGATCTTTGCAAGGCGTGGATTTTCAATTAATATTGGTGGTGATGGTGATGATGATGAGGATCTAGATTCTTGATTGAAAGATATGCTAGTGATAGCAGCATTATTGGAGACTTGGCGTCTTTGTATCTGATTAGTACTGCTACCGTTTATATTCAATAACAATAAGTCTTTTTTGAAATACATCCTCAAAATAAGATATGTTAAAAAAAGGTTAATCAGAGTTGGAGCTGCTAGGCGAACTATGAATGTGATAAAGGGTAGCGAGATGCCACTTTGTATTGCTATTAAGAGATTTTGAGGATTTCCTATTGGAGTCATTGTGCTTCCTACAGAGATACCAAAAGCAAGAGCAATGAGCAAAACCTGTGGCCTGATTCCAACTTGCTTTGAAATGTATACTACCATTGGTATACCAAGCAACGCTATGGTATCATTTACCAAAAATGCAGCAAGTATTCCCATACCCACAACAAATACCATAAGTAGTGAATTCAGATCATTACTAGTTTTTGATAACATCTTTGTTGCAACTAGCCTGAGCACACCAGATTTATCAAGTGCAGTAACTATACTGAACATGCCAAAAAGAAAACCAATAACATCTAGATTAATTGATTTGAATGCAGATTCTAAATCTATAATATGGAAAGCAATCATAAGTAAGGCACCTATTAACATTGAAACCCATATCGGAATATGATATCTCCTAGTTCTTCTTCCTATGATAATTAGAGTGTAAATAACTGCGAAAATAGCAATTGCGATATACGGTTGTTGCAACACTAGCAGAAATTTTGCAACTTATCTAATTTTAGCTCTTCTCTTACCATTTTGCTCAATAAAATATATCTACAGGTTTGCCAAAGAAGTATTTATTTTTTTAGAACAATAGACGCCTATTACAAAAGATATTGTATTTCTATTGACAGTATGAAAATTGCTCAGATAAGTTTAAGAATACGATATTAAGATAATGATTTGGCTATGGCATTAGCCATGGAATGAGGATATATATAACATAAAGATAACCCACACCAGAAGCGCATTATAGATAGTAATGGATGATGCTGATAATGCCTACCTAATCAAAGAAACTTAAAATGGTAGGCAAAGAGTAAAACATGAAAGGAGTTGAATTTGTATTTCTATCAATTGGAGCTTTAGCTGGAGTTTTTCTTAGATACAAGATGGTATCTTCGCCAATAACAA
>JBEVTH010000361.1:0-2134 GCA_041156085.1 Candidatus Nitrososphaera maunauluensis | reverse complement strand
CCTGAGCATACCTAATTGTTGTATATTATACAACATTAATAATAAATTAGGTGTATTAACATAGATGAATATAGATTGGGTTTTGCAAATAGGCTTTCAAATTTAGTACGACAGAAGACATGCAATCTATTTGATAGATTTGAAAATCCAGTACAATCCTTAGACTATTCATTTGAAAAACATAAAGAAATGATAACTAATTTGCGGAGAGAGGTTGCAGAAGTAACATCTGCCAAAAAAAGACTTGAAATACAGAAAGGAAAATTATTAGATACTATTAATACAATCAATGAGCAGGCTCGCCGAGCCGTTGAGTATAATAGAGATAATATTGCTAGGCACATGCTCGAACGCAAAAACTTAATCTTGATGCAGATACAAAAATTAGATAAACAGATAGCTTATCTGGACTCGGAGAGAAATAAGCTCCAAAAACTGGAAAATACTTTGGCAGTCAAAGTTGAAGAACTCAGAACAAGAATAGAAATTATCAAGGCTCAATATTCGACTGCGGAAGCTCAAGTTAGAATTAAAGAAAATGTTACAGGAGTATTAGATGAAGTATCTGACTTGGGAATAGCGTTAAGGAAAGCAGAAGAAAAGCTCGAAAAATTGAAAGCAAAATCTCAGGCATTGGATGAAATGATAGACACTGGTATGCTAATTGACTATACTTCAAATGAAGATAAAATCGAAAAAGAACTTCAAAACATAACAATACAAAAATTAGTTGAAGATGAACTAATGAGACTAAAAGCTAAAAAAAGAAAGAAAATGTTAGAAGATAATAGACAACAAGACCAAGAAGATTGTATAGCCCAATAACTAAATTTACCCTAAGAAACATTCAAGACAGAATAAATCAGATAACAACAAATACGAAAGGTTGAGCCATTGAACCAATTAACGAATATTTGGAACTATTCCAAAAAGAATAATAATACTAAGCGCGAGGTTTACTAACTTAAAGTTCCTTCAAGGAACGATTGATATATCAGATATAGCATAGGAGTAAGGATATTACTTGGTTGATGGAAAGGACTCTTAATTATGCTCTTAAGTATGTAATATACTAAGCATAGATATGTCAAGAAGCCTTGCCTTAGTATGATACGAGAACAACTCTCGATCTATTTATTTACGATAATACATACAAGTCATGATGTCGCCTGATATTAGTATAGACGATCCAACACTTGACGAGCACCTAATATTTCAGAACTTTATGAAGGAACTTTGCAGAAGAGATGATGAAGCCAACAGAAATCCCAATTTGGAAGACGGTAACGCCAATCTTTTCAGTGTAGAAGAAATTCGTCAACATGTATTGAATGGCTTTGATCTAGAAATCGTATTACCTGTCTTGAGAGGACTTATACTTGAAAATAAGGACAATGAACCATTAGAATTGCTAGATAACGAAACGAATGTACGATTAACAAACGCTGGTCGCATTCATTGCGGGGAGTATGGAGTTAACTCATACGTATTTGAGAAAGATAGAGAAAACTCCACTTTAGAGTAGAATATATTGAGATTGACATTCAAGCAAATGCATGTTGGTATTGTGATAATAAACCCATCAAAGAATCTACAATATATAAGCACTCAAGAACTCATCATAGGAGATCAGATATAGATGATTTCATCCAGAACCAATGTGTGCATCATACAACATAAACAATTTAACAAATGATGGACATATAGACAGAGTAAAATTAATTTATCACTGCTATTAGTGATGCTGCAACAATCACTCTCAAAATAGCCTACCTACATGCATACTCACTTACTTTTCTTATGATTTTACTTGACTATCTATGCTTTTAAACTGCTTAGTCGTCATGAGAAGTTCCCCATGAACAGCAGTCATAAAGTGGTCGTGTTGGTTGAAAAAACCCTACAAAAAACAGTCGATAAAATCAAGTTTGTCATAGGTGATATGAGTAAAAGTCACATTATGATAGAGAAAGTCACGTCTGACCTACAAAATAATAACGGATCATTCGATAGTGTTTTTGTTGCCAGGATTGAATACCAATGATCAAGAACTAAATAAAACAAATAACGACTATCTGTCCCACGTCTCATGAAGTTTGTCTGCCTCAAACGACCTGATAGTGAATACCCTTGT
>JBEVTH010000360.1:0-2136 GCA_041156085.1 Candidatus Nitrososphaera maunauluensis | reverse complement strand
CCCACGTCTCATGAAGTTTGTCTGCCTCAAACGACCTGATAGTGAATACCCTTGTACAAACACAAAACAACTTTGGGCTGTACCGTAGTTGCTACTTTAGACAAGTCTTCTATCTTCCACATATTTAAGATAATTTAGATACTCCGTCCGTAGTCTTGGCACAGAGTGAGTGATAGTTGTGTTTTGCACTAAACCTATCATCAAGAACGTGGGGATACAAATAGAGATTCTCCTGATAATTGTGAGCGAGAACCACATGGTGAATGCGAGAAATGAACAATCTATTTTTACCTCCACTGAAGGCGGAAGAACAAGATACAAGATACCAAAAGTCATAAGACTGTTTTGTGTGGTTGTGTGCATGGTATTGATTCATTCACCATGTCCATGGTTGACCATGACTGACCAGGGTGACCATAGTACAACCCTATTAGTGTACAACTTTTTTAAAAAATATTTATTCATATCTAAAAGAGCATAAAATAAAAAAAAGCACCATGGCTATTTACGTTAAAAGCAATTATAGCCGCCATAGGAGATATTGCTGTACCGTTATAGGATTACATCGTCGGTATGTTCTTCTTGAAATAAATGCTATTCTTCTTCCTGAAATAATATTTTGTATTTTAGTTTTCAATGCGATTTCAACCACATGATATAGAAGAATTAGAAAATTGTAACGATCAGAGCTTTTATAGTAATTTGAGACTATGATTTAATACGCTGTCACTTGGTCATATGCAATAGTATTGAAATATAACATTATAAAGCCACTCAATTCAGGAGCTTTTGGAAAAGTCTATAAGATTCGAGGAGATGATAACAAAATATATGCATTAAAAGAGCTGAAGAACTATGGTATAACTAATAAGCAGCGCTTTGACAGAGAAGTCAAAATACTTTCTCAATTAGATCATCCAAATATTGTAAAGATATTCCATTGGAATATGGGAGGAGAGCCCCCTAGTTTTAGCCCCTACTACATAATGGAATATCTGAGCGGCGGTTCTCTTAGAGAACATATGGATAAAAGGTTTCATAGTCATGAAAGATATGTTTTTGAGAGGAAATGGACTATCAACAGAATCATTCTACCTACCTGTAATGCCTTAGCGCAAGCGCACAGTTCCAATTTATTTCATCGTGACCTAAAGCCGGAGAATATTATGTATACAAATCCTAATAGATATGAAATTAAAATTGTTGATTGGGGACTTGGAAAAGATATCAATAGAGAAACTCTAGCATTGACTGCTACGACAGCAGACGGAGGGATAGGGGGAACACCTGGATATTGTTCCCCTGAACAATGGTTTGCATTGGATAATTTAATTGATGGCCGTACCGACATTTTTCCTCTGGGAATAATATTCTATGAGATGATGACACGAATAAGACCTCCAACATACGACGATAATATGAATAGACCTCCTGTTGATCCCCCTTCAAAATATCATTCTACAATTTCCCCAAAGCTTGACCGTTGCATCTTGAAGATGATTGATCTGCATCCTGAAAATAGGCAACAATCTATATGGGATTTGATTTTTGAACTTGAAACTGTGCCTGATAACTACTTGTGATTGATTGGAGTGTAATTTATTATATTTAATTTAAGGGGATAGACTTGCGAACATTAACTTTGCTTTCACAATTTAGTTGTAGCCATACGAATAATGCTGATTCATAAGTCAAGCGAATTTTTCATTTTAGACATAAACTATTTCCTTATCTTATTTAAAATATTTTCTTGTTAAAAGTATCATTATCTTATCTGCTATAGTTTCAATACCAATCGGTTTTGCAATAAATAGATCTGCTCCATAATCTAATACCCTAGTCTTATCTGTTTCGTCTTCAGCAACTACACATATTCTGATATCCGAATTAATTCTCTTAACCTTGAGTATTAGCGTCGCTGCTCTATCTGCCGCTATTTTACCATTTACATAAATAACGTCTACCTTTGCTTCTAACTCCTTTAACTTCTCCAAGCATTCCTCTGCACTATAGACCTTGTGAACATCAAATTTTTTCAACTTAAGTATACCTGCAAGAACTATATTCACATCTCTATCGTCGTCTACAACTATGGCAGTATGAGTAGGTAGCATAGCATTTTTTACAAAATGTGTC
>JBEVTH010000359.1:0-2137 GCA_041156085.1 Candidatus Nitrososphaera maunauluensis | reverse complement strand
TTGCCCTTACCGCCGTACGATGAGTGGAGTACCCCAATTCTCTCGAACTGAAGCTATACCTATTTCTCTTAATACATGGCGGCAACTCATCATTTCCATGGACACAACAGGCCTTTACCCATTGTGCAGATTCTGAATGATGAAAGATCGTTCTTCTCTTTTGGCTCGTTCAATTTTCTCTTCCACTTAAGCAGGATCATATTTACTCACGCGTAATAGATAAACCCTTATGATTTAAAACATATATCAAGTCAATTACATTCATACGCGGTATATTTGATTGAACCTTTGGATGCTGATAACAGCAGAGAGAGAACAGAGATTTGGTATGGAATGGACAATATTAACAGTAGGTCTCTGCAAATTCTGCTTAGCATGCAATCAAAATATGATCTTTGTATTGGGAAGGAAGGCCCATATATACTACTTTCAATCGAACAATTAAGAAATGCATACATACGGCTTAAAAAGAGGGGTGTAAAGATTAGAATTATTACTGAAATCAATAAAAATAATATCTCATATTGTAAAGAACTCACCAAAATTTATGGTGCTGAGATTCGACATTTTGAAGTAAAAGGAAATTTCACAATCGCTGATAGAAAACACTATGGTGCTACTCCGACGGTACAGGAAAAACCTCCCTCTACGCCACAGCTAATCTATAGCAATGTCAAGTCATTTGTAGAGCAACAACAATTTTTCTTCGATATGCTATGGAATAAATCTATTCCAGCTGAACAGAAAATAACAGAATTAGAAGAAGGAATCATACCGTTATTTATAGAAACGATTGCAGATCCTATTAAAACACAAGACCTTTACCTAAACCTCATAAAATCAGCCAAGACTGAGGTAATGCTAATGATTCCTACAACCAGTGCGCTAAAACGTCAAGATGATATTGGAATATTAAAATTAGTAAAGGAATCGGCAATATCTAACAAGAAGTTAAACATTAGAATCTTGACACCACTAGATACTTCGGTAGAAAATAAAGTGAAAACTACCCTGTTATTGCCTTCTTCTTATGTTCAGCTTCGGAATATAGAAACACCTTCAACAACTAGATCCACAGTCATAATAATTGATAGAAGGGAGTCTTTAGTTATAGAAGTAAAGGATGATTCAGAAGAGACATTTGTAGATGCTATAGGATTTGCAACTTATTCTAACAGCAGATCAACTGTTCTGTCTTATGTTTCGATATTTGAAAGCTTTTGGCTTCAAACTGAAATGTACAAGAAAGTAAAGGAAACTGAGCAAATGCAAAAGGAATTCATCAACATAGCAGCGCATGAGCTACGTGGGCCAATTCAACCAATACTTGGCTTAACAGAGGTTCTTAGAAACAAAGCAGCTGATAAGGAGCAAAGAGAATTGCTGGATGCTGTGTTTAGAAGTGCAAAAAAATTAAAACAACTTACCGAAGATATTTTGGATGTAACAAGAATTGAAAGTCAGTCTCTATCATTGCGTAAAGAGCGATTTAATCTAAATGAAATGATACTAAATACTATTGCAGATTCCAGGAATCAGATTAAAAGAGATTATAAAGATACCATAAAATTACAATTAGCATCCAAAGAGGAGATCTATATAGATGCTGATAGGAATAGGATTTATCAGGTAATTTCTAATCTTTTGACTAATGCCATTAAATTCACAAGTGAAGAGGGGACGGTAATTACTACTATGGAAAAGAAAGACAACAATGCTATTGTTAGTGTCAAAGATTCAGGCACTGGTATAGACGCTGAAATATTACCAAGACTCTTTACAAAGTTCACTACAAAATCACAGACAGGGGGTACTGGATTGGGGCTATTCATATCAAAAAGTATTGTAGAAGCTCATGGAGGAAGGATATGGGCTGAGAATAATGGCAATGGAAAAGGTGCAACTTTTCATTTTAGCCTTCCTGCAGCGACAATTACAAGAGGAGAAACCAAAGTTTCTGCTTTCATGTAGAATAATAAGTAGTAACTGTTGCTCGCTAGCTACTTATGAGCGGTCGAACAAAAGAAAGATCTGAAAAGTTTATTTCTATTATACACGCAATATATACTGAATAATGGAGCTGACGGCTCTGTTCACTTAACAAAAAAAACTATAGCTTGAAGATACTCTATCTGTT
>JBEVTH010000358.1:0-2143 GCA_041156085.1 Candidatus Nitrososphaera maunauluensis | reverse complement strand
GTTAATCTTATTAGTTTTCGGATTTGCTATTTGCCTTTAAGTGGGTTAGTTGAATTACTCCAATTCATGAAAAGGAAGTTTTCTGAGCAAGACATGTTGTATTTTGATAAAATTTACACACCCTCTTTAATTTACATAACTTGCAGTTTGGTTTTATTGGCTTACAAATATTCTGACCGTACATGACGAAGATTCGGTTCACTTTAAGCCAGTACTTTCTATGTATAATACGAGCAAGATCGATTTCGGTCTTTTCTGGAGTTTTGGTATTCACAAGCCCTAGTCTATTTGAGATCCTGTGAACATGAACATCAACTGGAATTGCCGCTATATTAAAACCGTAGACTAAAACGCAATTTGCTGTCTTTCTGCCTACTCCTGGTAACCTTAAAAGTTTTTCAATATCAGCCGGAACCTCTCCATTAAACCTTTCAAGTATTAATTGTGAGACTTCTTTTATTCTCTTGGCCTTGGTATTGTAAAAACCGATACTATGAATTTTGGCTTTAATTTCTTCTGGATCTGCTTCTGCTAGATCCTTGACATCCTTGAAGCTTCTAAACAAGCTGACAAGAGCTTTCGTAGTATTTTCATCTCTTGTACGTGCTGACAGAATAGTTCCAATAAGTATTTTGAACGGATCAGCTTGTTCCTTTATTTGCAATCTTCTGAGAGCGGTAAGTCTTGGTAGCCTTTCACGATGAAGAGCTTGTTCCATTTTCTTAATTATATTACCAATATAATCCATTGTCAATCAAATAAACAAAGACTCAAAGAGAAATATAGTTTTATATAATGAGAATCCCAACAATAATTTGTTAATGGTAAAGTAAGCATGATGTTGAATAAAAAATATTTCTTTTATTACGTGTGTGCTCAAAACAGCTCCGGTATATTCCTTGCATAAAGAATATAGTCCAAATTAATGAATCCTTTTTATGTTTGTGACATTCGATTGTACACGTTATTTAGATAAATGATGTCTTAAATATGATCAAAAAGAAAAAGGCGGATATATTTTATTTCCTTTCCTTTATTCTACTGCGTCCTGTCTTTCTTGGAGATATGATTCCAACCTTACGTCCAGGTGGCGTATTTCTGCCAACAGATGATTGACGACCTATATGCTGGTGTCTTCCACCTCCGTGAGGATGAAAGACTGCAGCTTGTGCAATACCTCTGACAGTCGGATACAATCTCCCATGCGCCTGCATATATTTTGCTCTGTTGCCTGCTTTTAGAAATGGTTTTTCCTTTCTTCCTGCACCAGCAATTACTCCAATCATAGCCCGGCATTTAGAGTTGATTGTAAGAAACTTACCAGACGGAAATTTTATTGTTACACCTTCAGAGCCATGAGCAAAAACAAGAGCAGAAGAACCAGCAGATTTAATTAATTTACCGCCATCACCAAAGTTCTTTTCAATATTACAAATTAAAGTTCCATCTGGAATTGATTCTAATGATAAAATATTCCTCGCATTTGCTATTGCTCCAATACCCACTTCCACTTTACTTCCAACACTGGTGCCTTCTGTAGCTGGAACATATGATACCATGTCATTGTCGAAGTGAATCTTGGCTAATGGAGCATCTCTTCCACGTTCATGTACAATATCGATAACAGTACCAGACTGACGTTTATTTGACTTGAAATTGGGATACTTTGCAGGGGCAATCTTTCCAACCGTAATTGCCCTAAATTGCTTACCTGCCTTACCCCTTCTGCGGACTAATGTTCGCTTACCCAAACTTATTCAAATAAACCAATCAATTAGGTGATTTTAAGTTTGTGTTAAGTGATTATGACTAGATAATTAGCGTATGATGTTGTATTATTTAATCAACATTTGGCAAAATATATTATCAAATTGGAGCCCTTGCTGTTATCACTAATATATTATGCTGTTGTGCATGACACTTATCATTACAACAATATGTAGGGAAAGGCATTAGAGCCACTATATTAAATAAGAACTAAACATATTAATAAAAATCATACCCTAGCTTAAGCGAAAGGTAATAAAGGTATAAAGATAAGTAAAGTCCTAGGTGTCATTGTGAGCCAGAATACTCTATCTTTAAAAGTACTTGAAGCTTACACTAGAGATGTAGGCCGTGGAGTTGCTCGAATTGACTATGA
>JBEVTH010000357.1:0-2155 GCA_041156085.1 Candidatus Nitrososphaera maunauluensis | reverse complement strand
GGAAGCCTTAAGGTGATAATAGTTTCATTATAATATTGCTCTTCAGTCTGTTTTATATTTATTTTTTTAAAAGAATCAGACATCAAATTATTTCAACACCTCCTCAAAAGTAAGGGAACACTCACAAAACTTTACCGAGACTACGTTTTTGAATCCATAACGTCTTGTTGCTGCTGTAACATGATCGCATCCTATAGGAGTATGTCTTTTCGCTTCATGGCTGCATATAGAACAGCATATTGGGTTATCTTCTTCCGCCTCTTGCGCTAATACATTTACAATCTGTTGTTTCATATCTACCTGTTATCTACCTATGATGTTATTTAGCTTTTATGGTAGATGTTTCGCCCTTAATCTACCTATAAGTATATTTAATTTGTATAGAATAGAAAAGGTAAATAACATGTCGAGTATAGAACAAGGTTCATTGCTTGAAGAAACTAGAATTGTAAAAGCATCAAGTCGTTTTGATTCTCTACGAACTACGATACCCAGATCTGTTGTGAATCTTTTAAAATTGGATGAGGGTGATTTGTTAATCTGGGATTTGAAAATTATAGAAGGCAAAAATCATATATTTGTTGAAAAGAGTATGCAAAAAAGGAAATGAATCATTATTGTCTCATTTGCTATATAGAATGATTGTAAATTGTATCCCAAAATAACAATTCATAGTCAAGAATGAGTCTGGCTGCTCTTTGTATTGCCGTTTCTTTTTGAGGAAGATGGGGACTCATTATCAAATAATTTGATTTTTCAATAAACTCTTTTGGAAGAGGTGCTGCAAATTCATCAAAAAACAGGCAAGAACTATTTCTAAAGCCGTAGTTCTTTTTTAGAATGGAGCTTATTTTACTGCAGTTTGTTCCCCAGATTGGAAAGTCAGCAAGGATGGCTGCAAGGATTTCTTCATCTGATCCGTAAACGGCAAGCCTTGTAAGGTAGTTAGTATAAGCATGACATCCTGCTAGTGGCTCGTATGATTCTATTTTATCGCTACAGTCGCCAATATCAAATTCTTGTGCCAACAAAGCTAGATTTTCTAGGGATTTTCCTTCAGCAGAAAGGCATTTCGTAAACAATTCAATTGCATTGTCATCTGACGCCTTTGATATCATAAATGCAAAGTTTCTTCTATCATTTTTAATTATATAGTATTGTTCATACACAAAAATTTGCAATTTTTCTTTGGTTATCTGCTTCCTTTCAAGTGCTGCTAGGTAAGGGTGATTAAGAATAGCATCAAGGGTTTTAGAAACATTACCTTCTATTTTCTGGATAAAATTATTATTATTACTATTTTGATGATTACCATTATATCGAGTCATATGTTTTATCACGAATTCTCTTATTACTTATATCTTGATATCTAGTAGACAGCTGGATACCTATGCTTACATTTGCAGATGAATTAAAACAATCAGCCATTGACACATGGCAAGAAATCCTAAATCATAGATTTATAGTTGAAATCTATAATGATATTCTTCCAACAGACAAATTCATATTCTATCTAAGACAAGACCAGATCTTTCTAGAAGAGTTCTGTAGAATTTTGAATGTTGCAAAACGAAAATCTGATAACAATGTCAGTTTGGTCAAATTCTTTGATAGCCTATTATATAGTACAGTCAACTTTGAAATGAAAATGCAAGAGCAGATTATTGCTGATTCTTTAAATGTATTGCCAGCATCATCATCATCAAGTTCAGGGAACTATTATTTCTTGCCAAGCAGGACTACCCTTGAGTACACATATTATCTTAAGCAAATATCTTCAAATGGTACTATTTACGAAATTGTGTCAGCTATGACACCTTGTCCTTGGACGTACCTTGAAATAGCTGAAAAATTATCTAAAAGTCACAGCATACAAAACAATAAGAACTACAAAAAATGGGTCCAGTTCTATTCTTCTGATGAATCATGTAGGCAAGTAGAGGATCTAAAAACGATTCTATGTGTATTAGCAGACGAGGAAGCTAGTGATAAAGATAGGCTGGCAATGAAAAAACATTTTGCTAATGCTTGTAAGTATGAATTTCTTTTTTGGGATATGGCTTACGATCTCTCTATATCTAGATAAAAGAAACATTGCTTTTTAGTTCTTCCTTTATCCTGCTTATCAACTCCTCCTTTCCAATTGGTTTTGCAA
>JBEVTH010000356.1:0-2157 GCA_041156085.1 Candidatus Nitrososphaera maunauluensis | reverse complement strand
AGACGTAACAAAAATTGGAAGTCAGTCACTCAATCTGAAAGATGAGTCATTCAACTTAAATGACATAATAACAAATATCATAGACGATGTAACAACAAACTTAGTCTCTTCTAAGAAGAACCATCTGCAAAGAAATGTAATAAAATTACTCTATGCGCCTACAGATATTTTTGTACAAGCAGATAAAGCGAGGGTAACTCAGGTAATTTCTAACCTCCTAATCAATGCAGTTAAATTTACTGAAGCGAAAGCAAATGAAGGAAGCGATGATGGTGATAAAGGAGAAGTAGGAGGAGGAATTATAAGTATTAATATTGAAAAGGTTGATGGTCAGGCTCTTATCAGTGTGAAGGATAGCGGTATTGGCATAGATCCTGAGATAATGCCTAGGTTGTTTGAAAAGTTTATCTCAAAATCTTATCAAGGCACAGGATTAGGGTTGTTTATCTCGAAAAGCATTATAGAAGCTCATGGTGGCAAAATATGGGCACAAAACAATCCCGATGGTAAAGGTGCGACCTTTACATTTAGTCTTCCAATTAGTAAACAACAGCAGCAACTGCCGCAGCCATCGCTATCAGAGTAGATATGTGGAGGAGCTAATCGATTAATAATAAAATCCCTATAGAAAAGCGACTCTATGATGTGGGTTAAACTATCTCAGTAAAGTTGAAGGTGCTTTTTAAATCAGTGGATTATTTTCTTTATGAATAACTGCTGAGAGATATTTCTTATTATCCTCTGACAAATCTGAAGACGAATTCCCATTGATCAAGTGAAGAAAATTAATTTATCATAGTAATATAACCCTCTTTCGTAAGTTGATTTTCATGCTTAAGCTTTTGGGTAGTCCCGAATATCGTAGAGTATTTTCTTTCTTACGTAGGTAAATAAAAAATGATAAATCTTGTTATGTTCACCCTGAATCTCATATGCTAGTGGATATCAGATTCACTAGTCCCTCCAAAGCTTTGGATGAATATGAGTCATTATGTCAATCTCACCGTTATATCAATGTTAGATGCCATTCTTTATTACATTTGACGCAAACCGATACCCAATTCTTCATTATATCTCAATCTTCTTCCTATATATTCCTTGTAATTAGATAGTATTGTTTCCTCGCTTAGTCATTACCTACCTTGCAGCATATCCAATAACTTGCTTTCCCTTCCACTGACTACGAATATCTTGGACATTTATCATATGCTGAACAAACGTGTGTTGTCGTTTCTCTACTAATATAACAAATAGTAACTGGAAAAGGAAAATAAGATGTAAAATATCATATTTAGACAAGTATTATTGTTAGCTCTCATCTAATTGAACAATCATATCAAAAATATATATAAGATTATTAATTTTACATATAAAATGACTATCAGATGCCATGCTTATGTAGACAGGTCGATGATGGCATTATTCTTTGCAATGATTGTCACTACTAGTTGCTACGTTGCAGCTTCGATATTTGGAGCGTCATATATAAAAACCTCGTCCATACAGAAAGCATATGCTGCAAAGGAACATTGTAGTAACAATCATAATTGCAAACAACATCAATCTGATTTTATCCTCTCTAACTTAGTTTCGAGTGACACAAAGACAAAATCACATCATGACAGCAGTCAGACAGACAAAAGCAATAATAATGGTAATAATAACAATAATGATATTCCATTCGTTTTACCTTTTCCTTAATCAAACTTTGACTGAAAATTTCAGCTTCAAATCCATCCTTAAATTAATGCCTTCAATATAACTATAATTCAATTTTTTGCTACTTCTATTAAATTTTGCTAAGTAACAACTTAAATAAATCATAAATTGGGCTTGTTAAATTAGGTATAGGTCAAGACTTTATAGGATGAAATGTTAGGACAAAAGACAACTACAACAGCTGCATCGTCATCGTATCAGAAGTTATTATCAAAACTGATTGATGAATGCAAAAATGAACCAAATATAGATAAGAGAATTGAGATCCTTCTAGATCCAGAGCAGGTAAAGATACCACCAGAACTTATTGATGTGGCATTTCATAAGGTGCAAACAAAGTTGCTTCCTGAGTGAATGAATACATCACTACTACTATTTCATTGACATGTCTTTCTCATTGGACGTGAGTGAGGAGAGAGAATGCAGGAATTATCGAAA
>JBEVTH010000355.1:0-2163 GCA_041156085.1 Candidatus Nitrososphaera maunauluensis | reverse complement strand
TACAAAGATGCTGGTGTGGATCAATTCTTTCTTGCATTTCATGATCCTTTTGATTTGAAAGCATTAGAGTTATTTATGAATGCAGTAAAGCAATAGCCACCTTTTGAAACCAAATGAGTTGTCGAAATAGCTGATCTCAATATTAAAGAAACTTTTAATTAATAGATCCATACAGCCAGTTACCCTCTTACATAGTATTTGTGCCAAAGCCCATTGAAGTGTTTCTACCCTACCCCATAATCTATCTGTCTCAGCTCTTCAAGCTATCCGCGTGCCTACTAGTAAATCTGTTTTTTACGTCACAGCTTATATCCTGGGCAGCAGTCAAAAATGCAGTCTTGAAGCTGGAGTTATCCATTAAGCAATTTTAGTTGAAATCAGAATAGGCCTAGACAAGATGACGATTAGTAATATGAAGACTTAGGTTTATTAATTATGTTTAACAAATGTTCAAATATTGATAGCAAATTATAGAAGGCTGTCACAGAAATCATTAGGTACAACCTTTTTGCTCATAGTAGGAATATCAGGTATGATATTATTCAGCGGAATCGGAATTAATTTGACTAACAACAATGGTAATAATCAAGCACAAGCACAAGAACAGCAGCAACAACAACACGTAGGACAGAAAATACTTAACAAGTTATGGGAAACACCTGCCAGCTTGAAAAACCCAGAATCAGTAGCTTATGCGCCTAAGCAAAATGTCTTGTTCGTTTCAAATGTAAATGGAAAACCAGATCAAAAAGATCAAAATGGATTCATTTCCAAGGTTTCACCTTCTAATGGGAGCATAATTGATTTGAACTGGGTAACAGGACTGAATGCACCAAAAGGTATAGCCATTTCAAATGATGGTAGTAAATTATATGTTTCAGACATTACAGATCTTGTTGAAATAAACATTGCTGGTGGAAAAATAATCAAGCTATTCAACGCACCTGGAAGTTCATTTCTCAATGATGTTGTATCAGATAATCAAGGAAATATCTATGTATCTGATACCGCCACCAATACTATTTACAAGCTAGATAGGAGTAATAGTACATCTTCTTTACATGTTTGGTTACAAAGCCCACAATTAAATGGTCCTAATGGATTGCATGTAGACAATAACAAAAATAAATTAATTGTTGTTTCTTTGGGACCTTTAAGTAAACCTGGAGGAGGGATCGAGATTATCGATATAAAAAATAAGACAATAAACAGTTTAGGAAAAGCAGGAACCACATCTCCCTTTGGTGGCCTTGATGGAATAGAATCAGACGCTACGGAAACACATTACTATGTTAGCGATAATCCAGCAGGAAAGCTATACATTGTTAATGCTGATGGGACAGGATATGTGACTTCGATAGATTTACATACACAAGGTGCTGCTGACCTAGGATCTATACCAGGCCAAAGTACTATTATAATTCCTCTTATGCAAGACAACAAACTTGTAGCTTATAAGTTAGTGGGATAGAAGCCGCCTATGAATAGTTGCAATGATTAAATCCGTATGACATTCTCTTTTGGATGCTTTACACTATAAATAGACGCCAGTACAAAACCGAGGCTGCAAGACTCATATGGTTTTTCCCCGAAGATATATCCTTTGTAGTAATGTTATACATGATACATTTGCTCTCCGCTTACCCAGAAAGCAATTATTTCTCTAGTTTGGGTCAACAATCTGCCATGGCTAGACAATCCTGGCCAGAGTATCTACAGACAATCCTGCAAATGAAATGAAATGATGCAGCTAAGAGGGGACTTTGTAATCATATACGCTGTAATAGTGAAGCCCATTACAGTTATAATTGATATTGTAACGATAATGATGCTGATTACCAATATCTACCTTGTACTCACCACATCTTGTAGTAGCAATACGTTGTTATTAGAGTCTGATAACAGTAGTTTATGATGGATACAGGATGGCGTCTATATTTCCACCAAAATAGAAATATTCTCTCTAAACTTAATTTCTGAACTTACACGCCTATGTTTCAACTTAGGCGCTGAAGACAGACCTTGAAAAGATCTAATAAATACATTATAAAAATAGGACACTATTCTTACTACTCAAAGATAGTTTTTACTACTATTAATTAACAACAATTACATGCATTATACATATGATTGAAAACATTCTGTATGTAGTTGTGGGATTTG
>JBEVTH010000354.1:0-2163 GCA_041156085.1 Candidatus Nitrososphaera maunauluensis | reverse complement strand
GAGACATCTTTACAGATGTATTCATTCATAACTCGTACAATTTACAATATGGTTATGTACTCACTATAAGCAAATGAGATCAGCCAGATAGAATGTACAGAAGATTTTAATCTAAGCCTGATAAGTTGTCTTTAATTTCTCAAAAAGCATAAGCATTTTTAATCCAACATTTGAACTGCATGATAACTAGATTTACAAATAGGGCATGAGAAATGGTCGCATAGACAGTCTATACAAAATCTATGTGCATCTTTAAATTCTGAAATACTATCGTAATAAAGGCAATTTTCGCAAACGAGAATTTTTTGTAATTGACTATTATCATTGGGCATAAATTCTCCACGCAATTTATAATTGAAATTTCAATCGACAGTCAATATATACTTTAGTAACGTTGATTCATAAACATTCAAGATTAAATATTATTAGCACATCAAAATTATTTATTTTGTAGGTTAGGAAATTATAAGTTGCAAAAAAATTAAAATACAAAAAGCGCTTAACAGTTAGATGATATGTTGTAAAGTTGTTCTGTTAGAGTAGCAATAGTTGATTGTGTAAATAACGACATTAATCTAATTAAATTCATTCATATGCATTAGGATAATGGTTATGATATTCTAAGGGGCCAAATTGTAGTATTATTAGGATTTAATATATAATATAACATGCCATTATTTAACTCATACTTATATGGTATTACAAAACAACAAATTTTTTGGTCCAATTTCCTTCCTTATGTTATAAAAATTTCATCAATCTTTTATAAGGATATTCTCAATTCCTATTTCTAGGGAGCATTCAATTGATGAATACCTCTGTTCCGAAAATTGACCATCTTGCTGGTATACAATGTTACTGTACTTGTTTTAATGGAATCTGTGGCTTGATAAAACAAAATAATATTGGTTTTAACGTATCGGAAATTGTAAATGAATCATTTCTTAGTGATGTATCGCCTATACAGGATCAGTACCATCGCTTTCCTCTTTATATTCTAGATAAAAGGAGCATTGATTCAAACCACGCACTCTTTGAAATAAAAAAAGAACTTGGTGTTAAACTTAAAATCCTGGGGATCAAAGATTCAAAGGCAACTACGAAGCAATACGCTAGCTCTGAACAAACAAAGAACATGCCAAGAGAAGTAAAGACAAAGCATACACTATTAACGTTGAAGGGCTTTAGTAAAAAGCCATTAAAAAAAGCTTTTCTTTATGGGAATGAATTTACAATTACTATAGACAATCCGAAATTTTCAGATATCTCTAACTTCGTTCCAGAAATAAAAAACATAGCCAATTTTTATGGGTTACAAAGGTTTGGCAGCGAAAGATTAATGACTCATCTGGTAGGAAGAGAAATTGTTAAGCGAAATTTTAAAAAGGCAGTAGAAGTTCTATTGTCTTACACCACAGAGTATGACTCTGCAATAGGCAGAGAAATACGAGAGAAAAGCCGGGATCCAAAAAACTATTTTCAAATCCTCAAACAACTTCCAAGAGGAATGGATATTGAATACCAAGTAATGTCGGCACTGGTAAATGGTAAAGAACCTATAACAGCATTACGATCTATTCCAATTAGCGTTCGGAGGCTATTTGTTCACGCTTATCAGGCATATCTTTTCAATAAATGCCTAAGTGTTGCAATTTTAAATGGAGAGAATGTGTTTATGTGTAAGGAAGGCGACTTGTGTTTTGAAATGGAAGGTCCATTAATTTTTGGTAGGATAAGAAAGTTTGATTCTCATACAAATTCAGATTTAAAACTTGCTCCTGCAATTAGGCTAATGGGATATGCTTTTCAGCCTAGCAAGGGGAGATTTGAGATCATTACGCATAGGATTATGCAGGACGAAGATGTAACAGAACGGAACTTTTACATAAAGGAAATGCAAGAATTGAGTGCACAAGGAGGGTTCAGACAAACACCACTCTGTTGTAATGATTTTTCTTATACAAATTCACTTATACTATCTTTCAAATTACCAAAAGGATCGTATGCAACAACACTATTACGTGAACTAATGAAGCCAGAAGATCCAATAAGATCAGGATTTTAAATTTATTTTGTTCGCTTTTTAGAATTGGATGATTTAATTACATCACCACGCATTACATAAAACATATTAGCCAGTTTCAGCATAATTGTCCAAGATCA
>JBEVTH010000353.1:0-2166 GCA_041156085.1 Candidatus Nitrososphaera maunauluensis | reverse complement strand
TCTACTACATCGGATTCTTGTTGTAGGAATTTCACAGTATTCTTTGGAGCTAAGGGAACAGCAATAATCAAGTATTTTGGAGTATGATGTCTTGTTAACCACCTTGCAGCAGCTATTAGTGTTGAGCCTGTTGCAGCACCATCGTCTACTAAAATTGTAGTCTTGTCCGCAAGGTATTCATAATTGTTGATGGATCTACAGTACTGAGTATTTCTTAGTCTAATATGCTATACGGTATGCAAGATGCACACAAATCAGCTATGCTCGCTGCGTCTCTTTCAATAAGTTCACATAGCGCATGACATATAGCTTCCTCCAGTACATTTCCAGATGCAAGCCCATTTGTATGCGAGTATTGGAATACACAGCTTGCTGGAGATTTTGCAGAATATCTGGACAATGCTAGCTGAACCGGAATCAAAACCTCTTCATTATTTAGTAGATCAAATCCAGGCAGGCAATCGATAATAGCGTCCTTATAATTATACGAACTGTCAACAGGTTCAACGACTTCATCAGGATGCAATACTCTATTGTATGATTTTGACAACTGCAAATAACTTCCATGAATAAGACTTTTAGGATAATTACTAGATAATGAACAATATCTTTCTATTGTTTCCATTAAAGCACTTGCTTTGGCGTGTGCTTTTGTTGCCCCTTTCCCACTATAAACCCATATTGAGTCTTCTGTGCCAGGTAATACCGCGGTATAGTTAGGTATATACAACTTGTCCATATATGTTATATCTGAAATTCTTGTTACACCAATCCTTTTACAGAGAGGAACAATATCATCAAGTGTATTATTCACAGATTTTACTCTTGTTGATAGATTACCATTGTTGGCAATGTACTTTTTTCTGCTCTTAAGATGTAATGAAGATCGTGATGATTTTAAAAACAATGGATCACAATTAATACCAGTTGATTCTTATTAATTTTGGCAATTAGCATTCTAGTGCTTTTCGTAACGCGAGTATAATTGTAGGTTTTAAGTTTAGTATACCTGTGAAGGAAACTCATGATTTCATTATTAAATGATAGGTCAAATTTGCGCCATAATTATATTTAGGCTGGATAGGGTTGGCTACAGTAACCGTATAGTGTATGTCATGCGATCCAGGGGAAAGAGGATGCAAAAATAGAAACCAGCCATCAGCATACGACTTATACGTGCCAGCAGGGTGTTCCCCAAATACATTGTCAGCTGGTACAGTCAAGTTAAAGAACTCAGTATGCGTTCGGTATGAATCCAAATTCTTGATTGGCACACCGTCAATGCTAGCCGCAATTACTCCATACTCATTACCTGCACTAGCACATTGAATCAAATCGTGATCATTGTGTATAGTTGTGTCACTAAGGTCACATTGTCCGTCTAACACGGGAAGGAGAATAGACTTTCCTGCAGGTATAGTACAGGTCCTTAGTTCGGTTCCACTAAGTAGTTCGTCTAGCAACCACACTGGTCCTTGTTGGCCGATTGCACATTTCTCAGGACTGTAATTATGTAACGGGTTTTGTCCTGTAGGTACAGCAAATTTCCACTGCCACTGTCTTTCTACCCATTTTTGATAAGAAATCCCATATGGAGCGGAATCTGTTGAATATAGACTAGGATTGATATTATCAGCTTTCACAAAGTTCACTAAAGGGGAAACCAAAAAAGCTAAAACGATTCCAGCAAAAAGAACTACATACCTAATGCCTCGCATTTGAGCTTGATTTGAATTTCCTATCTTACTCATTAGAACCATATCACGTGTTAGCATATATAAAAGGATTTTAAATTCTAGATTCACGGCTATGTATTACGCGACTTGGATATTGTTCAAGTAGGCGGTCCAAGTCGATGAATCAGTTAATAAACAAGGATATAGAAGTTAAGTATGTCAGGTTTGAAGAAATTAAGGAAGAAAATCAATCCTACTTCTTTAGCTTCTAAACTCGAATCTACACATATTTTCATTTTGGTTTCTGTCATAATAATTGCTCTCATAATAGAGACATCGATTGTCAAGATTGCTGCATTTACTGGCGGTCTAAGTGATCCATTAGCAGACCTAGAAATCTTTACAGCTTTTGTTCTTATTTTCTCACTAGCACACTATCTAATTTTGAGATTTGTTAGAAGAATGGATGAGCAAAACAAGTTAAACAAAA
>JBEVTH010000352.1:0-2167 GCA_041156085.1 Candidatus Nitrososphaera maunauluensis | reverse complement strand
TAACTTTGATCACCATTGTAAATTGTGTAATATAAGTAATGTGATAGTGCTTATATTCTTGCTCACTATTTGAAGGAAGGTAATTTAGATTGAGCAGAACGACATTAGCTTACAAAACAATAATTTTAAGAGACGTTGAGAATCCGCTACAAACGACACCGGAGGAATAACAACTAGAACCGCTAGAGGTAGACTGTCCTGATTGTTTTGATACTATGATTAAAATCTATGACTCTGAAGATAAAGTCCACTATAGATGCGAAAATTGTGATCTAGCGGTTGGTGATACCGAAACTGTACTTTATTAGGTACAATACAGCATCACTTAGATTCCCTAGCGGCTTGGAGATATCCAAATTTGAACTAAGAGTGGGAGATTAAAAATGGATACAAATAACTCCAATCCTTGAATCGTGATGTTAGTATTACAAGAAGACAGCTAGATAATTGGATAAAAAAACTTGATTATCTTGATATCTCTGACGATCCAAATAGTGCTACTATAGAAATTAAATTCAAGAAAACAGAATATTACTCTGCTTGGGATAAGTTAACTAATTTCTTTCTAAGTGTTTGTAAGGAGGGGTTTGAGAAAAACAACCTAGATGCATTCAAGATATATCTTGATGACAAAAATGTATCTGCCTACAGATATTTTAGTGAAGAAGACATAGAAACTCTTTGTAGAATAGGCTACATACTTCTTATCCAAAAGTGCTGGCAAACTGGCACTATTTTATTTTCGATAACAAAAGATAGCTTCGTGAGATTCATGATAGATAATTTCTTACCAATTGCAAGTCCAAGACATCTGGACAGATTTAAATTTGATATTTCATACCAGTTCATTGATATTCTTCACCACTGTCAATAAAGGTCATCAGGACTTTCGTAGAGGAGCAACTCCCTCTGATATCAGAAACTGCACATATCTCCTAAAAAATCGGTTATTGTGTTTGGAACAAAATGAAAATTTAAAGAATTAGAGATGTAATTAAATTGCAAGTCGACTAAATTAATATTCGGAGTCGAATGGTTAGTAGAAGTTCAAATCAAATATAGATTGAAAAAAGTCATATGCAGATTGGTTAGACGTTGTTTGGTGGTTGAAAATTGACAGAATACGAATTCGAGATATAATATCATCTAATCAATTCTTGTAGTGAGTTGGATCTGCTTTACCATCAGACAGATACCATTCTGCAAACCTTAGAAACTGCTTTGACGGTTCTTCATTTAACTTGGTAAACTCTGGCCTATCTTCTAAAACATATCTGGATTCAGTCGGAATATAGATATGATAACCGTTCCCGCTCCAAATTAATGTAGGTTCACATAGTAATTCAAATCCAGTTCCAAAGGTCTCGTTTATCTTCTTTAAAGTTTTACTCTTTGCTCTATCAAGTGATTGACGTGATTGAATGTTGATTGTCCCAATCAATCATCACAAGATCAATTGTCTGTCTTTTTCTGCCAAAGCTTTCAGTAGAATACTTATGTGGATATGTGCTAATCCTGCAATCAAGAAAATTAGCTGCTTTATACCACGCTAGCGCTTCTTGTTTGCTACATACTCGAACTTGCCTTCCTGAAGTAGCTTTGGTTGATATTGTCCTGGGCCAGTTAAGACTTTGTACGAAATCTAGTATCTACTATTTCAATCAGAGAATTACCAAAGTATAGTATCGATGTAAGAACAGGACATATAGATGTTAAAGCGAATAAGCCCGATGGTGTCAGTATAAAGGAATTAAAGAGCAATCCATTAGCAATTGAACGCTTTTTGACAGATGCCAAAATACCTGAAATAATCAGACACATAGAAGGTCAAAGTATGAATATTGATGATTAAAAAAGAGGTATTGGTTCGAGGGACACAATATTGATTGTTACAGCTCCATTAATATCTAATAGTTTAAAATGGCGTAGCTCATGCAAAATTACATAATCTACTATATTTAAATGTGTCCTTAGCTTAGGTTTAGATTATGAAGAATCATTTCTAAAAGCCGAGCTTTGTAATTGTGATGTTAGTAAACTAATCCAGCTGCTTTAGCCACATCAGAAACATTCTGGTATTGTCTATCTTCTATTTTTCGAACAGATGACAATATACCCTCATCAGGATTTTTCTGCTGAACAAATTGTACTATTTTGTCTTTACTTG
>JBEVTH010000351.1:0-2183 GCA_041156085.1 Candidatus Nitrososphaera maunauluensis | reverse complement strand
AAAGTATCAAATAGAAAATAAGGAAATAAGAGTGGGATATTACTATAATTATAGCTGATGATGATTCTGGTTACTCTTTTTCTAAGTTAATTATAATAAAAAAAGACTACTGTCAGGTGAGTAAGCCTTATGTTTATAACAATATTAAAAATTGCGTAAACAAATGAACACAACAATGTCAATAGTCTCAATCCTTGCTATTGTAGCAATGCTAACTGTAAGTATAATGGTTATCGAACCAGCCTATGCGTTAACGCGCTTCTTTAATTGTACTACAAGTATTGCAAATAGAACACAGCGTCTTACCCTACAAGATGTGAACTATTGTTATGATATAAAATTTCCAAGGTCAGGACATTAATAACAAATGTTCCAAACAAAACCTGCTCATAATCGCATATGATATCTGTTCTCTGCGGATATTAAATCCTAATTTAACCTTTAGCCTTTTTAATCCAGTTTTCCCCCATAATGCCGTTAACGGCTAGGTCAAGTTTTATCTCATTTACAAGTAATTTCTTCGACTTCGATTTTGATTTTGTTGCCCTAGTTACTACGGTAGCCATTTGATACTGAAGCAGTAAGACTACCTGTTGTTACAAGTGCTATGGCCGTGACGATAGCAATGATAACCAATGCTGTTGATGTTTTGTTTGTATACGTTAGCTTTGATATCCGCCTTTCCCCATTATAATATATTTGGGGGTACAGGTGTCTAAACAAGTCCAAAGAATTGTATGACTATCTATCGTCTTTAGGTACTTAGGATTTGTGAGTACATGGTTTCGACAGAAACGAAATGATTAGGGTACTGTAGTACAACATATAAAAAGGGGGTTTTGAAAAATAAAAATTGAAATTATGAATTCCACAATGATCATATTTTCTGGCATGGCACTAATAGCTATTGCGATGGTAAGTCTTTTCCTTCTTATCTCTTCTTCACATATCAACTCAATATTATTCGGATCTCAAAACAGGAATGGTCACGATCGATTTATCTACAATGCAGGTGATACTGCCCTATTAAGTAACAATAATCAGGATAAATCCATTAACAGCTTACTTTTTCATCCCATAAGTTTTGCGAATGATACATTATTTCCTCAAACATTTCAATCTTCGGCATCGGCATCAAATGAAATTACTCTAAGCAATGGAAATACATTGCCAGCTAGACCAATGACATTAACAGTGAACAAAATTGCTTCAAATAATACACTGGTAATAACTGTATATAGCTTCAGTGATAAATATTTGTTAAATGGAAACCTTAAGGGTTCATCTAGTAAGCCAATAGAAAACACTAAAGATCATGCAAAGTTCTCACTTGCCGGAGTTATTACGCTTAATAAGAATACATCTTTTTCTGTTATTTCTAATATAACTGAAACAACAAATAAACAAGTAACTCTTGATATAAGCAACACTAAGAATTCAGGTAACTTCAAAGCATCAATTGGATTTACTCCACCTTCTGGTGGCGAAGCACCACTCGCCGGTATATGAGATCTACTCTTATCCTTCCTATGGATACACATACACATAATATCACACGAATTTGAAAACCTTCTATTTTACAACGCGTCTAATCTCATTATACGTTTAGGTAATCTATACCCTTAGCTGTCGTTATATAGGTGTGATCTGACTTTTGATACTATATCAATTCTTTTTCTATTAGAAATGAAAGATATTCAGCAAGCTGAGCATAAGATAGATAAGAGCCATACATGATTTTTGACTTCGTAGTTTATGATTTTTGTTGTTTATAATACACTCCAATATTGCAGCAATTATTTCTATTTCATTTCGACGACGTTTCGTTTCGTTTCATATCTTGTGCCAATCTTCCATCAATACAAAACAACATAGGGAGTGTCAGATTGGATGTTGTATAATAGATTTGAGGTATAACCTAATTATGAAGCATTATCCTGATAGCCTATTATCTTAGACTGTAGAGTCATAAGAGCCACAGTTAGATGGAGCACCATATCTTTTATTATCTCTTAGGTCATCATCATACTATCCACCTAGATTTTTATAAAGATGTATTGTAAATAGTGTGATAGGTTTGGCTATTATAGGTAGGTGAAAAACACTTTCTCAATACAATACAATTGGTATACTTAGAGATCTTAGAGCTGTTACACAGCTTTTCTTAATACATGTCCAAATAA
>JBEVTH010000350.1:0-2219 GCA_041156085.1 Candidatus Nitrososphaera maunauluensis | reverse complement strand
CTTCTAAGGTAATTCTGGTATTCTCTAGAGTGAGTTCTTGGCACCTGATGTTGGTTCTACTTCCTTTACCATTTCCATCTATCGTTTCTATTTCGATGGAATTTTCAGTTCTAATCAATCTGTTCATGGATTTAATCTTCTTGCCATGAAATGAAGCTTCTTGTTCAAATTCGATATTCTTGTTATTATTGCTTCCTTGCCTATGCATAATCCTGACATTTTCAATGTATTCTGGATGAAAGCGAGGAAGTTCCTCTATGTTCATAAAATACCCTAAGACACGTTGAACTGAACTTCGAACTTCTTTGCTTAGATATATTCTCACCGTCATAATATCATTGGGTTAATATATTAATAATAATTTGTTGCCTCTTGTGTGTACATTGTAAAGAAAGAAAGAAAGATGAGTACCATGTTCTAAGGATACTGCTGTTCTGCTGCTGAGTGAGAACATTAACCGGTTATGGTTGTCGTAGACTTAGATTCTCTTCCACAAACTTTCTTTTTATAGACTCTATTCTTCCAGAATATTTTCCCTTGTAACCAGACATGCAGCCTGTACAGCAGAAGAATCGCTCATAATTTGCAAACTTGAATACATACGGACTACCTAAAATAGGTCCTTGACAGAACTCGCAATCTAACTTGATTTTCATTCCTTTTTTTATTTTTTTAGATTTGGCATCTTGCAGTTGGCCATTATCATTCTTTTTCTTTCCTTCCTCTCCTGTCTCTTTTATTGTTTCAGAGCCTGCATTCCTATTATTAGGTTCTGATTTCCCAACACTTTCTTCCACAATATCAAAATCAAGAATTGGAGATACTGACTTTATAAAACCTATATTGACAAGTCGATTGAATCTTGCCTTGACAGTTGGTGTCGTAATTCCAGTTTCGCGAGATATTTCGCGAAATGACTTACGGCCATCTTTTAACAACGCTTTTAGAATAGATACGTCATAATTGTCTAGTTGTAAAGGCATCTATTACTAGAATGTATTCTATCACTACAGATTATATTAATTATGCTTTACAATTGTAAGCACTTACAGTTATACATCTATTTTTCTAGCTATGGTGTAAGAATGACAATGTCTGTACTTATCTTTTTAATTTTTGATAATTTTTTTTATCATAGTACAGATCGACATAAACATAGAAGAGAAGATGTTCAATCTTGTCAAAAATCATCTTTGATCTACGTCAATCTAATGCAGCTAGTCTGATAGCCTATTTACTTAAATTCTCCACAATACATCTAGCTTTAAAGTGCAACCATCCCCTAAAGCCAAAATGATATTCTACATAAATCAAGCTCCCGGCATAATATACAGGGAACTGTTAAGATCAACAGGTCTTAAAAATGGAGTACTTTCTTACCATCTATGAAATCTTGGGAAAAATAAGCTAGTGAAAGTCAAAAGGTTAAGCTCTACCATGACAAGATATTATCGTTCGACAGTAAGGACCAAAGAATCAGATATTTTAGATTACATGTTGTCTATAACTAAGAGAAAAATAGTACTTTTCTTGCTTGAACACGACAAGTGCACCTTCAAAGAAATTGTACATCATGTAAAGAAGGCCCCCAGCTACCACATCAAGTCATCTGACAGATCTTAGGGATGGTGGAATTATTTCTAAAAGCAGAGATAATATTCGACATCAAGGTTATCAATTAAAAAACAAGAGGTTGATTTCTAAAGTAGTTTGCAAGTACAAAGGAAGATTATAATTGAAACCATACTATTGTTTTTTGATCAACTACCTGTCCATTAAGATCTAAAGGTCCATTAATTCTGGGCTCTTGAATGTGCCTGTGCTCAGACAATAGTATTATCTCTGATGTCAAGTGAGTCTATGACGAGGGAAATCATGACTTTTTAAAGCTAAAGCTATACCATTTTGTAAAACCAATGAGCCCTAAGCTGTATCAGAGTAACCAATGTTAAGAAGAACATGACATATGTTAACATACATTTTATTATTCACATGAATGAATAATTAAAAAGAGAAAAATGGATCTTTGGGTGACTGATATCAGTTTACTTCTTGTTCTGTCTTAATAGAAGGCCCCGCCATTAGGTAACTGTGATGATAAGCCTCCTGGACCGTTGAAAGAGGTTCGCTTGCTAGAAGGTGATCCTCTGCTACTATCTTTTACGCCACTACTACCAAAGACTTGGTTATAGCAATCATCAGTCTGGGTTTGGGAGAGG
>JBEVTH010000349.1:0-2226 GCA_041156085.1 Candidatus Nitrososphaera maunauluensis | reverse complement strand
AAAGCTTTTTCATCGGATATAGCCTTAAAAACATCCGCTTGGAATACAGTTGCTGTCATAATAATAATACACCATCTGCTAAAGTAAAGACAAAATTGGTATATATTACTAGTCTTTCCAAAAGTGGAGACCTAACCAAATAAGTAACCATGATTATGCAAAATAATCGATTAACATCTGCTGTTGTTGTTATCACCTTCGAATCTAGCGAGAGTTAGAAAAAAGTGAGATCGCGTGCCACCCATATGTCTACTAATTCTCCTTTAGTTCTTACATGATCTATGTCTGACCATCTACTTATATGCAATTTAAGATATGCCAATGAGCATGTGGGCATTACATGAATTTCACCAGTTAGAATATCTAGTAATTCTTCGATTCCAGGATTATGGCATCTTCTTTCTGAATTGAACTGTACTATAAAGTTCAATATCTTTCTCATGATCTATTATTATCCCATGTTGTGAATATCTTTACATATACAAATGAGCTGCAGTATTCTGTTTGAAAAAGGAGAAGTAGAACGAGAATCGCAACTAGAACAAGAAGAAGGAATACCTGTATGTGGAGCAAACTTGTCATCACCTGTTGTCGACCAAGCATACTATATTGAAGAGATTCGCTACAGAATAGGAAACAGACTGGATATTGAAAATGCAGATTGAAGAAGAATGAGAGTTTGGATCGAGATCTGGAACTAGAAAATATTGTAGGTAACCTGATGATTGCGCAGTACCAAGTTGACAAACTAAGATCTAGGTTAACTGAAAGGATAGGTATTGGTGGATACGGTTCTGATAGCTACAAAAAAACATCAGTTCAAACCTTCAAACACAGTGGTAAATGGTATAAAATTTCAATCAAATTAGAAGAAGTCTCTTTGGATAATGATAATAATAATAATGACATCAAAAAAGATCTACTTATATAATTATGACTAAAGTATCTACTGCCGATGTCCTCACCACGACCACTATTGATAGTAGTAGTATACTTTCAAGACAAGGATGTGGTAGAGTAGACTACGGCTTTTTTAATTACTGTGCCATCTGCGATCTAAAACTCTCAAAACTAATCTTCCGATGTCCACACTGTAGACATAAAATAAGAACAAAACCGTGTCACAATTCCAAGATTAGACAGTTTAAACGAATGTAGGCCTGAAGTAGAAGAGTGCAGCTCTAGGAAGAAGTTTTTGTCAAAAACTTGAAATTGTATTTAAAGAACCAAGTTTGTAATAGTAACAATAAAATCAGTCTGTACTTGGCTTGATAGACTCGGAATGGAACCAAATAAAGAGATGTTTGTTTACAATCATATAATAATGACTTTGAAAATAATCCTAATCTCGATCAATGCTATAATGTCAGGATTCCGTGTCGTGTATTTTTAAGGAAAAGGTAAAATGAAAGGTGTTGTATCCTTTGAATTTTGCTTTTTATTATCGTTATTATTATTATGATTTGAATTCGTAGACGAGCCATGATTTAGGCTTGTTTCTGCATTGCCTCCATTAGCTGATTTAGATAGTATAGTAGAATCGTCAGAATGGTGTTGTTTTTGGTGTATACAGGTTGTTGTATCATTATTATTATTATTCTTACCACCACTAGTACATTCTTCTCCAGCAGCACTTGCTTCATTTATAGAAGATACTTCAATTGCAATAAGGTCTTCAGGTACTGTAAATACTACTGCTACTGTCAAGGCTATCAGTATACTCGAAACTGTGTACAACGTATCATTAGTTTATTATAGTCTATAGTATATCAAACCTAGATCACCTATTCCAGTATTCTTATAACTTATTGTTTCTATAGAAGTAAAATATAGGGATAGATATCACAAAAGCCTTGTCCAAGTCTTGATTTAGTGTTCCTGTCGTCAGATCATTATTTGGTGGAGGCGTTGTGCTTGTGTTTGTATCCTTGTTCGTAGTACTATCACCACCTTTATCGGGATTGCTGCTTCCTCCACCACCACCGCTTTTTTCATGTTTGTTTAATTTACCACCAGGATTATCAGAATGTCCTTTTTTAGCATACACTGCTATGCTCATATCGATAGAAGCAATGTTTGCAGTTACTAGAAAAAATGCAACTGTTGTTATAAAAAAAGTGTTAACATGCCTGTCTTACTCTCTAGGTGTATCCAGTCAAGACGGAATAAGTGAAATTAATAGTAGTAGTAATATTTGTTGCTGAATATGACAAGGATAGGTTTTTC
>JBEVTH010000348.1:0-2246 GCA_041156085.1 Candidatus Nitrososphaera maunauluensis | reverse complement strand
TAACAATCTCAGGAATATCCATAGCTAATAATACTAATTCATCTTCGCACTGTCAGGTAGATGTTATTGTTAATGATGTATGGCCATACCAAAAAGCTACTGGGACTGGCCCAGGCGGGCAGGCAGATTATTCAAAATGGACTTTTACACTTAGTCCTAAATATACGGAAATTAAAGAAGGACTAAATAAAATAACTTCTAGATATACATGCACTGATAACCCTAGTATAATAGCGTATTATAGCGTAAATGTAATAGGAGCACCTTTAGGATCTACTACGGCAGTATCTTCAAGACAACAAGGATAACAATTCAGATTATGGAATACTACCATGGTAGATCTCCTAAAATAATATGAAACCTTCCCTCTGGTAGTTTTGGAATATTTTCTGGTTTGTGGGCTTCTGATCTCCACTTTCTGCAGCGTAACTTCTACTCGTTTTACCTGTTCTAACTTTTTGTTTTAGACCTTTCTTGATTATCTGTATTGCTTGTTAAATATGTTTTTGGTGATAATCCTACTTTCTTTCTTTGCAACCTTTTCTATCAGCTTTCCATTTTCTTCAATGTGGGTGCAAAATTGTGTCCATAGTGGATCAAGAAATCTAGTCAAAAGGATAAAAGTAGCAACGTTGAATTTATAATAAAGTCTTTGCAAAGAAGTAATAAAACTCAAGAAGACAGGAGAGATTATAGCCTTAAGAGAATAAGCATGTCACTACCCTCAGACTTATTAGATGAATTTGACAAAAGTATGTCCAAATCAGGTTTTCCAGATAGATCTAAAGCGATTCAGACAGCTCTACACTCATTTATAGATCAAAACAATTGGGATCTAGATGATAAAGAGACAGGAGCAGGCGCCATAATGCTGCTATATAATAATCATATTTTCAATCAAGATACAAAGTCTATTCGAACGCAGCATAAATATAATCATATAATTAGTGCTACTACCCATTTGCATTTGGATGGTGATAATTGTCTAGAGACCATAATGGTTAAAGGAAAAGTAAAAATAATAAGAAATCTGGTAAAAGATATATCGCAGAATCGTGGCATTAAGAGTTTGAAAATATATTTTGTAAGTTTTGTATGATCGTTTGATTATTTATAGTTGCCATTTTGTATCGATATTTTAGATTGATCAAAAAGCACTAAGGTTCATCATTCATTCACTTTTGCACAAATACTTTACATTGTTAAGGCGATATTGTTGTTAATATTGTATTGCCGTTGATGTCTACTGATTGAATTCTCTAAAACTTTATTTATTATTACCTTTTTATAAATTGGTAATACTTATGATATCATATAATAGCAGGGGTAAGCGCTCAAAATGGTAACCGACATAAAGGCATTTCTCGCAGTATCAATTCCTTCAATGTTGATGTTTGGAATGCGTCATGCGCTTGATGTTGACCATATCACTGCGATTGATAACCTTGTTAGATTGCATAATGCAAAACAAAGGGCTCGATGGGTGGGTACTGGTTTCAGCATAGGTCATATGATATCAGTATTATCTGAAATGCTTTTGATAATTTATGTAATAGGTAGCGCTACTAGTAGCAAAGTAGATCAGCTTTCGTTTTATGGTGGTGTGATAGGAGCTATTGCTTTAGCAACGATTGGGGCAATTAATATATATTCAATGAAAAGGTGGGGTAAAACAGGTTCAGCTATTCTGTCTGGCAAAATAGCAGGTAGGACTCATATTTTAGGGCCTTTTGGTTCTTCCATTATCACAGGTATGGTATTTGGTTTGGGATTTGATACTGCAACTCAGATTTCCGCTCTTACATTATCAGCTGTAGCTTCTGCTACACTTGGTGTGCAAGTTGCGTTGATACTCGCTGGATTTTTCGCCATGGGAATGATACCAGTTGATACACTGGACAGTGTTGTTCTTCGATCTGCATTTTCTAGAATATTCAACACTAATGCATTTAGATATATGGCGTATGCGTTAAGTGGAGTTGCCCTTACGATCGCAGCAATAGAATCGTACTCTGTTATGACTAATTCAAATGTATTACCACCATTAACAGGTCCAATCTTAGCAGTAGTAATAATTTCCTTCGCCTTTGGATACGCTTTTGTGACACGTAATAGGGATGGTAGAATGGTGATAGATCATCATCATCCTCACGATACTTTGCATTCTGGAGAAAGAGAATGATATTAATCTTAGTATTGACCCTTTCCTCATAAACACTCATCGTTTACCATGAAAGGTTTTATCC
>JBEVTH010000347.1:0-2250 GCA_041156085.1 Candidatus Nitrososphaera maunauluensis | reverse complement strand
GAAAAGACGGCACTTTTTATAGGTTGGTATATTATATCTTTTTTTTGTTATCCTGAAACCCTGTGTGGGTATTGTTATTATAAATGTAATAGGATTGACTATTAATGAGATCTTGTTTACTTTGAGGCACTATTATTCCATCTTTCAACTGAAACTGTAAAATCCCCAGGGTTCAACATAGTACCACAGAGAGTACATCTGCTATGATATGGACGTAAAGCATCTCTAATGGATTTCAATGTGCGCATTGAACAGAGAGTCGATCCGCATTTTTTACAAACTAAATTTACCGATGACAGTGACATTAATAAAACAACAACGAGCTATAATAATAAAAGTGTCCTTAACGTTATTTTACAAAATGTGCAGCTAGTGCGAAGTAAATGTTAAATTAGATCTTTTGCAATAGTAAACCATGTTTTGGATTGAAACCTGCTACCTTAACTTTAGTTCCGATAGAAAGATCCTTGGCTGATTTAACCCCTGGAAGAAATCCTGACGTTCTAAAGGGAGCATTGTCTACCTTAAAAACAACCCATGCATATGACTCTGTATCTTCAAATCCTTCTGGTGCCACAGCTTGGATTGTATAAGTTACCGTCTTGCCAGTTCCTTCAAATTCTATGGGTTCGAATTTGTTACCAAAGCATTTCTCACAATAATATATTGTCTCAAGCATAATATGTCCACACCGCACACATTTATTGGCTAGTACCTTTCCTCCATTGGCAGATTGAATAAATTTCTCACGTGAGCTCAAATTCTTTTGTTGCTGTTGTTTCGTTTCCGACAACCCTTCTTTATCCCACCCTTCTAAAGATATGAACTGCTGAGCTTGCGCCCGTAGCTCCAAAGTTATGTGTAAGAGCGTATTCTGCATTTTTAATCTCCCTATCTCCTGCTTTGCCAGTAAACTGCTCGAAAACTTCTACAACTTGACCTATGCCTGTTGCTCCAATTGGATGACCCTTTGATTTTAATCCACCAGAAGGATTAATTGGAATTTCGCCATTTCTACGGGTTGCTCCTTCCCTTATAGCATGGGCAGCAGTTCCTTTTGGAAAGAAACCTAGATCCTCAATATCAATTATTTCTGCAATAGTAAAACAGTCATGGACTTCGGCAAAATCAATATCTTTTGGAGTAATATTAGCCATTTTGTATGCTTGCTTGGCAGCAGCTACAGTACTTGGGATCGTAGTAATGTCTTTGCGCGCCTGAACTGCAGCTGGCGAAGCGCCTCTGCCTGAACCAATAACCTCTACATAACGCCCTCCTTTCTTCTTGGCAAACTCTTCATTACAAAGTACAACAGCCGATGCTCCATCTGAAAACGGGCAGCAGTCATAGAGTTTCAACGGTGAAGATACGACTGGTGATTTTAACACATCATCAACTGTTATCTTTCTTCGAACATGAGCTTTTGGATTAAGAATACCGTTTTCATGGTTCTTTACGGCAACATGAGCAAGGTCTTCTTCATTGGCTTTGTGTGAAGTCATATATGCTCTGGCTATTGATGCAAATAGTCCTGGAAACGATGCTCCATTTCCTCCTTCATAAAAGAAATCGGAACAATAAGAGAATAAAGTAGTGCTCTGAGTAGTTCCAGTATGTGTTATTTTTTCAACACCCAGCCCCAAAACACAATCATAAAATCCTGCTGCTATATTGGCATATGCTTCTCTAAACATTACAGAACCTGAACCACATGCAGATTCAATTGTAAGTCCCGGCACATGTGGAATTCCGAGATTGCTTAATATAACAGGAGCCATATGAACCTGCTTATCAGCAACCCCAAATACATTTGAGATATATCCTGCCTCGATATCATTAGGTGAAATCCCCGCAGAATCAATAGCATCTTTTGATGCATTTAACGCAATTTCGATAATACTTTCATTTAACTTGCCATATTTAGTACTGCCTGCACCAAGAACACAGACCTTATTTTTCATCTGATAAGAAAAATTGTTTTTGTATTATAAAAAGGTTAGATATCGCCTTTATAAAATATTTAGGAATGTTCTTAAGTATGTATAATAATATCATTTCTAAAACTAGCTAGATTGCGGTAATAAGATATTTATGACTGCGTGAAGAGAATAGGATATTCCCGTATTCATACGATATACAATTTATTCTTCCTATGGTTGCATGCTAAATTTTCCGATTGGCAAAGCATAGGATTAAGATATCGGCCTCGCTTCTTACAACTAGTTCAGACATAAAGAGCACCATTGAAAA
>JBEVTH010000346.1:0-2255 GCA_041156085.1 Candidatus Nitrososphaera maunauluensis | reverse complement strand
GACCAAAATGTTAGGGTCGTCGAAGATTATAAGAACGTTCGAGATTTGAAGTAAAGATACAATTCCCAGTTCATGAACATTATCTATCTTTTCTTTAGATAATATTAGCGTTCTTGTAAAAGAATTAGAAAGTTGTTAATGTTCTATGCGAAATACTTGCATAAACATAGATTAATACGAGTATTCTATATACAATACATTCTATATTGAATTTCTCAACTAAATCTGATTCTTATATATAATTTATTGAATGTTATGTGGAAAACCTGCAATAACATTCACCCGCAAATGTTACTACTTTGAAAATAGATGCCAAGGTTATAATTACCTGACGAAAATTCTCGTTTGTGGCTCAGCAGCACATCATTCTAAATACGATGTTATGTTTTTCTTTTGCATCACTGGCTTTACTTTATGGTGTTATGCTGCTTGGTATCTATATCACTGCTTCTCACCAAGGACTATCTTGTCCTGATTGGCCGCTCTGCCCAAATGGATTTAATTTCCCTTCGCAGAAATATTTTTTTGAATATGTACACCGTTTAATGGCAGTTATTACAGCAGGTCTAATCTTCACTACTGCGTTCTATTCCGTAAAAAAGGCTAAAAATGTAAGGAAGACAGCTGTTGCAGCAAGCGTCATCATATCCGTTCAGATATTACTTGGTATCTTAGTCATCAATAGAAAGTTAGAAGCGTTGTTTGTTGCAATACATTTGTCAACAGGTGTTTTGTTGTTTGCTATGACTCTGATTACCTTTCTAATATCTTACAACCTAGCAAAAGATAATTCGAGACTCTAACACATTATAGCAACTTCAACATATTATTCCGCTCTCATTAGAATGTGATTTTGTATCGTAATTTCAAATGGTCTGTCTTTTTGATACGCTGAACAATGGTTAAACTGTTCAAAATTATTTCTAATTTCACCGTTTGCATACCTTATTATAATCAAATAGAAGCTATCCCTTCAGGTCAATTTGCTAGAGATTAAAGCAAAACAGAAGTAGAACAACACAAATTTTCGTTATGATTTTTATGGTTGCTTTATCAAGATCACAATCTTATTATTTAAACTTGACAATTAAATATAGGCGAAGTTAGCCCAGCACGGTTAAGGTACGAGCTTCCCAAGCTCGGGATCGCGGGTTCAAATCCCGCACTTCGCACCTTTTTTAGCACAACTTCTTCGGTTTTGCAAACAAATTTGCTTCCAAGGCCGAAAACTTACATCTAATCTTTGGAAGCAAAACCGAATATTTTGAAAGCAAGAATAACGTATATCTTTGCTTCCACGTCCGATGATGACATGTATTATAATGCCATCCATAACGCAGAATAATAATTGGGAAAGCCAACAATAATGCCAATGGTATTATAATTGGCCTTACCAATAACTTTATTACCAAATACGTATTATTATTGGTTAATGGATGATGATAAACTGCATCCAATATCGCCATTCGGTAATGGGCTAGGATCAGGTAGAAACCATAATGACAAGAGACTACTCAACTTGAAGCAATTTCAACGACAAGAAAATCTACTTGTTAAAAAGACAAAGTGGCTAAAAAAATCAATCAGCATAAGAGAGCAAGACGACTCTATTCTAACAAATAGACTTGCAGAGGATGGCTTTGAAAATTTAAATCAGATGGTTAATGCATATTTGTCGGGTGAATTTCCAAAGCATCAGGGTTTAGGTAATCCACAAATTAGAAAATTGATAGATAGATTGAGAGCTAGAGATATTGTGGATCCAATTACAAAAGATATCAGAGTGGATTTTTATCAGAGGCTAACAGTTGACAGGTTTTATGATTGGCTGACACCAAGATACAAAAAACAAAGATCGGCTACAACTTTGAAGAATTATTGTGTAAGATGGATGGATATCTTCTGGAAGGACCCTGAATTGATAAAAGGGCTCTCAGAAGATGTTAGGGCTTACATATATGATGCCATGAGAAGATTTGCAGAATGCTGGAATCAGACATACTCAGACCCAGAGGTCAAAGTTCTGGTAAATGAGTGGATAGAAAGATATGAATTCAATCGCGGTATTGCCTACAAGAAAAAGACCAGAGTAGTTGATAAGAAATTTATCGAAGACAAGCTCAGGTTATTATTTGATACATACAAAGGAAATATGGGTATTTTAGTCCGCTTTGCAGCCTTTTCAGGACTGAGGGGGACAGAGATTGACTATGTAAGAGAGAATGATGATATATGTAGTAATCTGGGGGCTTGCA
>JBEVTH010000345.1:0-2256 GCA_041156085.1 Candidatus Nitrososphaera maunauluensis | reverse complement strand
AAGACCTTGTAATATCTAAATTACTTAGGCAGGATATTAGCAAGTATAGGAGTATATTTCCCCATGTCTCCGCTGCCATTCAATTAAGCAATGATACAGGTAATCGTCCGATGAAAGGAGACACTATTCAATATATCTATACAAACTCACAGCATAACAATCCCCTTCGCAGAGTTGTACCTATAGAGTTAATGCAAAAAGAACAAGGAGAAGAAGAAGAGAATGCTGCTTCTCCTCTCAATAATTACGATAAGGAAAAGTATAGAGAAATGATACTTGATGCATCTGAAACTGTTCTAGGATATTTTGGATTTGATAGGACTGCTTATAGCGATTTCAAAAAGAAGGGAAGAAGAAAATGGTGGTATGAAGAACTAAGAGAAGAAAGAATAATAGACATACAGACTGAGACTATAGAATAATAATTATAGGATTCATTAGATGTTGTTACATCATAACAATAATATCTAATTTCTAAACATACCCTCCATTACAATTTCATTTAGTGGTTTTCTGTCATTTGGTAATTCTTTCTTCTGAAGATCTTCTGGAAGCTTATCTTTTGATCCTCGTTTGCCAATTGCAATCATTGCCATAACATCAAAATTATCTGGAACTTCCAATCCTTTTCTCGCTCTTTCATAATCAAATCCTTGCATGCCATGAGCTACGAGTCCTTTTAAAGAAGCTTGTAATGCTAGATTCTCCCAAGCAGCGCCAGCATCGTATTGATGAGTTATTGAATATTGGTCATTGTATTCAAAATTCTTCCTAGATACTACAATAACTAGTACAGCAGCATTACTTGCCCATTTTTTATTTCCTTCAAGCAAAAGATTAAAAATTCTATCCCAGTATTGGGTATTTCTCTTAGCATATATGAATCTCCAAGGTTGATTGTTAAAAGAGGATGGCGCCCATCTTGCTGCTTCAAAAAGTGTCATTATCTTATTATCATCTAATTCTTCTCCAGTCATTGACCTAGGCGACCATCTATTAAGAAATAGTGAATCTATTGGGTAGGTTGCTTTTCTTATGGCAGTTTCTTCCTCCTCTTCTCTAGACTGTAACATAAGATTACTTTATTTTCAGAACATATTTGAACTTGTGCCCGCAAATGTGTTATTGATAGAGGTAATTCTAAGTCATTTTTCTAGAAACTATCATAGCCACCACTTCCAGGATCGAATGAATCAAAACCACCTGAATCAAATGCACCATTATCGTCATAATCATTATTGGTACTATCGGAGTCTCCTGTTGTTCCATTATCATCTGAGTGAGTATTAGCATCATCACCATTACTGCTGGCATCCTGGTATGTTCCTGCGCTATCTTCTATCATTGCACTTTCCATTGGATTCATCCCCATTCCCATAAAAGACATCATAGAACTAAAAATCATCATATCCATAATGCCAGAAAATAACATCATTGGCATCCACATCCTATTAGCATCCATATAGCTTTGTAGTTGAGTATTATCACCACTATCGTAAGACTGCTGCATTTGTTGCTTTTGGTATTCTAATTCCTGTTTCTTTGAATTCAGGAGTTTCATACCTATATCAGTAATACCCATGTCGACCTTTTTCTTTCCAAAGAGGAATCCCTTTTTTTCAATTTTAACTATTAACCTTTGTATCAACAAGTCATTTAGAATAAATTGAATCTCTTGATTATTCAGTTTAGTAGATCTAGCGATCTTTTCTACATTGTTGATATCTCTTGATACAGCATCAAGTACCATGAAGTGTTCAGGGCTTTTTCCGAATTTGTCATCACTAGGCATATCCTATATCTTGGGCTATTATGTATGCAAATGACAAATAAATCCTTATAGAATGCGTCAATTAAGGTCAGAGAGAAAAAGAGAGATGGCCGTAATAATATACTACTTGCAAGTCAATCCTTATATATCTCAAAACATTTGCAAATCGAAGTCTCAAACCTTATTCCACCTGTTGCAGCCTCAGGCAAGCATAAGGTCCTGTTAAAACCATAATAAATGATCTGCTCATCAACAAGACTTGTAGCTGGACAGTACCTTTTAGAAAGTTCTTCGTACCCACAAATATCTATTTTCGTATGTGTATTGAGCTAAGAGGCTTGATTCCTTTAATATTATTATTATTGCCATTACTGATAATACAATATAGTTCAGGCAATGAATACACAAAACCTACATGGACACAGTCCGGCCTCTCATCCAGAAGACATTGCAATTCTCCATTTTTCAACAACACCTCTACAATT
>JBEVTH010000344.1:0-2259 GCA_041156085.1 Candidatus Nitrososphaera maunauluensis | reverse complement strand
CCCATATCAGCATCCTTGGAGTCACAGCTACACAAAGCCACAACGCCTATTTGTTTGGTAGGAGTAAATGCTACATTAGCATTCCAACCGTTGATAGCCCCAGTATGGGTAATAGTCTATGTTCCAAAATTAGTTAGTACACCCCAGCCTAATGCTACATATGCAGTATAATTCATTGGATTTGGAAGTATAGCTGGATGTCTTATTAGGTGTTGTAATTGTATTGCCCCATCTAGTTTAGTATGAATCAAACCCAAGTTAGCAGATATATATTTTAACATATCTGCAGCAGTTGAACGAAATGCTCCGGCTCCTGCTACTACTGCAGGTACTATTGGAGTATTGATCTCTTTTCCACCCTTATGACCAACAGGAAACCTATTTTTAATATCATCCTGTGAGAGAGTAATTTTAGTATCATTCATTCCTAGGACGTTTAGAATTCTATCTTTAACTAGCTGCTCGTATGGAACCCCTGCTTTCAAAGATAATATATATCCAAGCAATCCCAAGCCAAAGTCTGAATATTGAAATTTTGAACCTGGCTTCGTTGTTAGGGTGAAATTAGATAATGCTGCGTACATCTGATTTGCAGTGTAATTTGAGTTAATTATTCCACCAACTTTATTGTTTACCCAAATATTAGAGGGCAAAAAAGGCAGTCCTGAAGTATGTGTTGCCAAATCTTCAAGTGTTATTTTGTGTCCATTGAACTCAGGTACTTTTACACTAGCTGGTAGATATATTTCAATTGGATCAGTCAAATTAACTATCCCTTGCTGTACCATATCGGCTAAAAGTAAGGTAGTGAATGTCTTTGTGATAGAGCCTATATCAAATAATGTATTTTCATTTACAGGTATGTTATGCGCTTTTGACATATTTCCAAAGCTGAATATGCGAGTGCCGTTAGGATCTACAAAGCCAACAACGATAGCAGCTTTAGATTTGTTGACTATTTGATTTAGAATGAAATCCTTGACTTGGACTGGTATCTCTTTATTTATTGAACTGGTAGCAGTAGCGGCGGTTGTTGTAGTAGAATAAATAAAAGCGGTAGAAAATGCCATTGAACCAGACAGAAATGATCATATGAATATAACTAATACTAGAGAAACAGCCATAACTGCAGCAACACTATGGTTATGCAATGTAAGCTTTGCAAGAAGAATTTCCTTAGAAATCATTAGAGATGTATATGCATATGAGAGTATAGTATATTATAAAGAAATCCTATAACAAATATGTAAACAGCTTACACAGCATATCTTTACCTATTCTTCTGTGTCGTATTATAATATCTAAAGTAAGCAGCATAATGCGTTTAAGCCTCGTTACTAAAACAATTAGGTGAAAGTGAATATCGTTACATTGAAACGAATGGAGTCGTTGGAGCTGAGAACTGTCTATTACTTTTAACCGCCGACTTGAATTCGGATACGGACAAATCCGGGAATTCTCCACGAACGTCTTAAATATTTTAGCTGACATAATTCCGAACACTAACATCTGACAATCTATGTATAGTAAATGTGTTGAAACCCAGGCTCCATCATATTATGTGTTCTATTATACAGGTCAGAATAGTAGTCAAATTTTTCTTTAACAAATTTGTAATATTCTGTCTCTGTTTTGAAGCCCAATTTTCTTTGTGTTTTCTTTCACCCAGTTGTGAAACCTTGCGACGTTCTCAAAGTCCTCATTCTATGATAATGTTTTCATCTTCTCCTAGGTATGGTTATCGACCCATCTTATCCACCTTCGCACTATTGCTTCTTTTGCAAATATTCCGTATACCTGGGTGGCAGATAGAATATCTTTTCTGGCTTTATCTTAAGGATAATTCTCTTTACATTAGCTGAATGAGCAGGATATCTTTCAGTATTGAGATATCTTTTAGCAAGCCTATCTATGTGTTCATCAGCACCTTCAGTAGTCTGTTCAACCACTCTTCCCCTAATGGTTACCATACTATATGGATTATTTTCATCAGCTATTGAAATTGATACTCTTGGATCTCTTGATACATTCTTTTGCTTTATCCGATCCTTAGCGGTATTTACTAAAATTAATTCCTCACGACCACCTTCATTTTCTTTCTTTTCTATTATATCTATCCACGTAGGTGTAACTTGTGGCGAACCATCTCTATTTAAAGTACCCAAAAAGCCAAAATTTTTCCCTCTAAAGAACTTAACAATCGGTTCTGTTAGGATACTATTGTTGTTATTTTTCTCTTTCTTCATGATTGATAACGTA
>JBEVTH010000343.1:0-2278 GCA_041156085.1 Candidatus Nitrososphaera maunauluensis | reverse complement strand
ATTATCTGGCTATCTTAGGCCTAAGAAACCGTAGGTCCGAATCCGGTGGGATGCAATACACTAGTGTATGTAATCCACTTTATGATATGACGTCAGAAATCTACTACTGAAGATAGAACAAAATGAATCACATACTCCACGTATGATTCATGTATTATTAAGATACCATTCGTTTGTCATCTACAATATGTCCTACATCCGACTCCATAAAAATCAAAATCTAAGTAGTATATAGTAATCCAAATTTTTCAGACAGTAAAATTAGTTTTGGATTAGAAATGAGCGATGATATTCAGTTAAATCATCATTATAGATATAATAAACTTCGATTTTTCAGAGGAGTAAAAGATACCAATCCGTCATTAGTAAGAAATGGAACAGTACTTTAGACTTTTATACATATGTAATCAACAACGAATCTGGCTTGCTTACACATGTTTCACTATGTTAATGGATTTTATTCGCAGCGATGTCCTTGATGCAAATTGGTAGGAGTTAGTGATTTTTTCCAATGATCACCTATGTAATTATTAGCCTCTGGTATTTAGGACATGCGTTGTGTTTAGGCTCCTTATATAAAATTCAACATCCTTTTTTTCTACATAAGCTGGCCTCCAGTAGTCTTATCTACCTTTATTGTGAAAAAAATGCTTATGGAAACTTTCTCAGACTCCAGCTCAACAAGCGTTTCTCTTGCAACAAAGGCTAACTGATGAAAACACCCGGATCATACCCTGATAACATATCCAAATAGGCTACTTTGGCATTCAATTTTGAAAACTGTTGCAGCATTTATGAATTCTGAGGGCGGACTATTAGTAGTTGGTGCTGCTTACAATGGTGAGATATTAGGATTAGACAAGGATTTTGAGGCTCTGGGGAAGAGAAAAAGCTGGGATGAATGGATGCAGCATTTTATCAATTTGTTTAACGAATACATTGGAAAGGAGTGGTGTTCGCACAAACTGATAACTCTCAAGGCGGTAGCTAAGATCAAATGTACCATAATTCATAATCCATTCTATTATATACAATGATCACTATCGAGTTTATATAATAAAGATGAAATTCAATCTGTTTAGTAGGAAGAAGAAGAACTTGACATGTGGTTGTGGAAAAAATTTCAATACTCAGGAAGAATTAGTCAGACATAGCCAAGTAGAACACTCAGGAACAACAAAAAGCTAGTCAGATTATACAAGTTTTCAGATGGATAATTACAGGACAATATCTATCCACAAACTAGATCTTTGGTTTTCTAACAAATCATTTTTACCTCATAATTTTGGGAATGATGATCTTAAATGCTATGATAAAGCATAGGGTGGGGGCTTATTTTACTCAATACATAGATGGAAATATTTTGTAATGCAGTTAATTCTTCAGCTAACTAAGATGGTGAAGCATTAAGAAGAATCCCATTTCTTCTCTAACTAAATGAGAAGAGCTCTTGCTTATTATGATGTTGATAGTAATAAGAACAATAATAACCTACGTTTCAAAATGTGGTATGTAACAATTGCCAACGATAGCAACACATTCTAGCAGCGGTACTCAGTTCGCAATTATTGGTGTAGAACATATACTCTATAATCCTAAGAACAACAGGTGGTTTTCAGGTTATATTGATTTAAGTCATATGAAATCAGGCGACAGAGTTGAACTTAGAGTCTATGTCCTTGTCAAGAGTGCTGCTGGAGACTATTACGTTAAACACTATGTTAATATTTATACAGATGTACAAACTTATCCACTCATCTACATCCCTATTTGCCTATCTGATAGCGGATGGAAACTCACTTTAAAACAGACAGAAGGGACGGGTAGGACATTTGAGTGGAATGTTTATGAGAGCTAGGGTAGTCTGCCCCAAATACAATCTGTTTTTTACTTTTACTTACGAACACATTTTTGTATAACTTATCATATTGTCAATAGATCACTAAGTAATATTCTTTTATCGTGTGCCACTCTTAACGTGGAGGTTAAATCTGATTCTGCCAAATTTGAACCGTCTCAATATTTTGACTATTTTACAGGCTTGTTAAGATAGTCTTTGCAACAATCGTCTGAACAAAATAATAGAATTCCCTTAGCTGTGCTTGAATACCTTACTCCCTCAACTAGGTCATTATATTCTTTTTTGCATGAATTACAAAGTACAAACATTTTGGATTATATGCTTTGAAAGTATCTACTAATATAAAATATTTTGTAGAGCAGAGAGGGCCCTGTTAAGTTAAGCAAAGGTAATCGCTAAAGCTCAATCAGTCTAATG
>JBEVTH010000342.1:0-2282 GCA_041156085.1 Candidatus Nitrososphaera maunauluensis | reverse complement strand
TTTTAATCGCATTTGCAGCATAAGAATTGATGATATACCTTAGTCTAAAATGGCTCCGTGCAAATCGTATTTATCAAATGATTCAGTCACGTCAGTATGCTCACCACCATAATTACGACTATCATTATTTTTTTTGTATAAAAGACGCACAAATTCCAGATTGACATTTTTTATAATATCGTCTGCTAAATAGGGAATGGAAGTTACTGCCGGTCTCGATTGCTGTTTTGTTGATGATGATGATGATTGTGCTTGTAGTTGGTACTGATCTTGAAATAAATGCCGCTCTTGGAAGAAGGATTTAGAAAACGAATTTAAAAGAGGATTATCTAGCTTCATCTCTTGCTGTAGCTCTTCTTTGTTTTGTTTCTTACCTGACGATCTATTATTATTATTATTAGACCCTCCTACAATAGCATCAAAAAAAGGCCACATTGAAGGATTGAAGGATACTTTATTATTATGACCACCGTATCCAATTTCTAAGCCATTTTTAAGCTGTTGAAAGAAGGTCTTAACGGCGCTTTCTTCACTAACATTCTGCGCCTTTGCAACTTCTGAGATACTATACTTTAAAATTTTTAACTCTTGAAGTCCAAAGCCAATCCACTTGAGTTGATTGTATGCAATCAGTGTTTGAGAATGCTTGATTTCTTCGTCCTGCAGTTCCGTGCAATCGTGTTCTAAGATTGACTTACGGCGTTCCGACATCGTTATCTCGCGCTCGATCTGATCCCGTTTTGCTGCGGCAGATTGTAGGTCAAAATATTCGCAGAGGATGTCAGTTGGATCATATCCATGATTTTCTATATTGATAATAAGTTGAGCCAGTCTTGGGATATCATTATCTAGAGATAATCCATAATCCTCTAACTTCCCTTTTGACTTGGAGTATGATCTAATTTGTGAACAGGTCATACTTTCTTCTTGTAATGCCACATCTCGAAGTTCCTTTAATGTAAATACTTCTATATTCAAATCCTTCTTCTGCTTTTGTAATCCTTCAATTTCTTTTTCTAGCTTCTTTACCTCATTTTCCTTTTCTTCTATAAACTCTGGTATTTTTTCTGGAGGAAGCGACTTTGATAATTCAACAAAAGGCTTCACGTTAGATGCAATTTGGTCAGGAGTTAAACCAGCTTGCTGGCAATAGCTGAAAACATCTTTCATAAAGGACTCGAATTCATCTTCATTTACACCCATCTTATTCATAATTATTGCAGTTCTACATCCTGTTGCACATCGGGCGAGATCCATTTCGAGTCGTTTTAGATTAACGGCTAATTCTCGTAGGGAATCTGCATCAGGATTTGACAAATTGTGTTTCCATTCGTATATTATATTAGATACAGTTCCTTCACCTAATCCGCAAGTTCTGGCTATTTCGTTTCTTGATTCTCCCTTCAAGTGTAAATGTATTACAGCGGATTTCATTTCATTTGAAATATTTGGATTCATTTTGTTTACAGACAGCATACAGTTTCATAGTTTAAAAGGGCTAACTTTGGTTAGTTACTGACCTGTCAAGTCCGTCACTTTGGCAGTCAAGTTGATGGTCAAGTTCGTCATCTTCAACATTTTGACAAATTATTAGGATTTTTATAATTGAGCTTGTAGGAGATCAGTAAAATTATTCTTCTTGCTATAAAGACTCCCAACCATTTAAAAGAAATGGATACAGATATTTATTTTGATAATGCTCGATCTCTACAGCCCTTCAACATCAAAACATCCACTTTTCCCAAATTCAATTGATTTTAGACACGATTCTTCATATAACGGGCATCTGACAAAGTGAAAACTATAACAAGATTGTTGCCGAATCGTTTTATCACGTTATTATTGTTCTTCTTAACGTCTGGTATTATACTATTATCTCTGTCGTTTCTATGCTTGGACAATAATAATATCACTGTGAGAGCACAACAACAGCAACAACAGCTACTGCAGCAACGACAGCAACAAACAAGCCAGGGCTCACCACTGCCTCTCATACCTGGTATTACAGGAAATATCCTTGCTGTAGTTTCTTTCTTGATAGGAACATCATCATTTATTTTAGGATTGAGAATCCAAAGTGCAGCCAAAACACCCACAGCATCGACACCGTCATCATCATCATCAACAACAACGCTACCATCATCACTAATGAACAAATATTTTGAGTTATTGATATTAGCATTAGTTATTCCATCAATAGTGATAAATATATATGGAATACTTGTAGTTGCAAGCCACCTATATCCAGAAGATTTTCCTTATTTACTAATCCTTTATGCTCT
>JBEVTH010000341.1:0-2303 GCA_041156085.1 Candidatus Nitrososphaera maunauluensis | reverse complement strand
CGCCTTTTGCGCCCATAATGTAGGTTTAACGAGATATAATAAAAGAGTTATGATTATACATTATCATGAGTAATAACACAAGTTCGTTGAAAGGGTAATCCCCAGCCGATTACCTCTTGCTTGTTGGTATGGCCATTATCGTTTACACGAACAGAAATCAGGCAGTATGATGTTAGCTTCTCTAGGTGTGTAAGAAGCACGGATCAATAGATATCCATCATCAGTGGTTAGTTACGCATTTTCGTTAGAAATAATCACGAAACTTTTGTCATGATGTGAAATTAATTTTTGCTTCTGCTGTTCTGTAAGCTTGTCAAAGTTGTTTTGATCATAGACGCAGAATCTTTTTAATCTTATATCGTATTTTGATGGTAATGCTAGTTCATATTCGATAAGCTTATCTACTATCTCAAAAAGATGAAACGAGTCTACATCTGTCACTACAGAAACTCCATTCTTCCCTATTTTTTCTGCTCTTTCTACTTGATTTTGTATAAAGTTGTTTAGATCTGTTTTGGTACCAAGACCAAAATATGCCTTTACAGACTCTATTATTATAAGCGAGCCTTCATCTTCTTTCTCGTATTTTTGTATGTCGAGATTTCCGCCGTTTTCTGTCAAAGTACGTCTGACCATATCACATGTCTCATAATATGGAATCAGAACAACAATCTCATTATTTTTTTCTAATTGTATTTTGGTATAGTGTGCGTATAGTTCTCTTAGTATGGTTACATCAGGGTAGATAATAAGATAATGTGCACCGTACTCGGCAATCCTTAATTGCTCTGCGATGGTGGGTATTGTTCCAATTGTTTTTATTTTTGATCAGCTCAGGAGTATTACATTATTTTTGTTGTTTTTGATGAGATCAATGCTTTTAATTGTCGTAATTGTTTGTTTGTTTATGATGATTCTTGTTCAGTTAAACTTAGATGGCTTCCTGTAGTTCATTTGTACGTTTTACATTCCTTGTTATATCCAGTTCAGGTGACATATCCAAAAACAAATGATAATTTTTTTCCATTAATGGTGTCAGAAAATAAACAGCACCATATGATTGCTTATTATCTTTTATAATCAATTTGTATTTTGACAAAACTTCAAGATGATGGACTATCGTCCTATAATGTAATTTTAGTTCACATGCAATTTGATTAGCATTAGCAGGATGGAAATTAATTAATTCAAGGATTCTGGATCTATTATATCTTCCTTTTGAATTACCAATTAGATAAAATAGCGCCCTTTTGAATCCAATGTTATGAACCTGACCGCTATTATGGAAATTCATATTCGTATGGTGGTCGCTGTTTTCCATCTTAACGAAGTATTTTTCAATTGTTCTTATCAATTCATTTGATGAGATTGGTTTTTGAATGAAACCATCTATTATTTTAGCAGATGACAAATGTTTTGACAAACGTAAGTCTTTATCAATATCAAATGCAGACATAAGCAAAATTTTGGTAGATGGGCTTATTTTCCTGGCTTTCTTTGCAAATTCAAAACCTGTCATACCAGGCATTCTAATATCAGAAATAACTAGACCATAATTTTTAGAATTTAGTTGAAATTGTTCTAACGCTATCAATGGATGAGTGAATGAATATACAATGAAACCCTGCGCTTGTAATGAATGTTTAATAATTGAAACGATATCAACTTCATCATCAAGTAGTAGTATTGATTTGCTTTTAGATAATAGTAAATCGTTATCATGTTGCAATATATCGCTAGATTCAGGCAACGGGTATCATAAGAGATAAACTGACACTACTATAAAAAGAATAATTTAAAACATGCAATTTATCTATTACCAAAAATAAATATACTCTATATAATTATTTAGTTATTGCCGATCTAATCCTGACAATTTTCTTAAATTACAAGTCTGATAAGTAGGTTATATTACGGTGTAATTTCGGTGTAATTTGTATAATAATTTTTAGTGCAGACAATCAAACAACACAATTCAGAATGAACTGCTGCGAGTATCTTAGCTGTGTAACATAGTTTTGTGTTAAATAATATGTTGATACTATTTCTAATAACAATGAGGAATGTACTCATCGCAGCAATTTTATCTTTGCTCCTCGCTGCAATATTTATAGGATCTGCGATCAATAGCTCGAGGTTCATGCTCGCAAACGCGGCTTCATCTACTGATCCTTCACAACAATGCAAAGATGCAGCGAAGAAAATAAGTGACAAGGCAGAAGCAACAGAATCCCATGGCGTATGCACTATAGAACTATCGCGTGATTCTCCATCAATGGAATTACTTGGCCACAAATTTAACG
>JBEVTH010000340.1:0-2304 GCA_041156085.1 Candidatus Nitrososphaera maunauluensis | reverse complement strand
TCTGGCAATAGACAGACTGGTGGTACAATGCAATACAATAAGGGTTGGCATGATGGACATATGCAACTGACTTTATTACCACCCTACAAGGAAGGCTTTAAAGATGGCTGTACTGATCAAAAAGCTGGAATATTGTCATACGATTCTCAGGGAACACTTGATGAATCGGTATATGATAGATATGGAAGCTTACAATATAATCTACAATGGGAACTAGGTTATAGTGATGGAATTGATGCATGTAAATGATCATAAGACCACCCGTCATTTAGTATTCTAGAATAGTACTATTCTAGCATCAATACATGCTGTTCTTGACTAATCATGATAACCTTTGGAAATGCACTGATGATTATCCTTTTCACTCATTTGTATAGATAATTTTACAATACAGTTGGAAGAAGTTCGAGATGCGAAAAACACAATTCATTCACAGGTAGATGTAGCCCCGTCTACATGACGATCTTCATCACATTCGAGACTAGGCGGCCTTCTGCATGTCAGGTTAGAATATCAATTGTACTCCCCATTGCTGATTTGCCCGTATTTTATCATTAAATTGACTAGTCGCTCAATATCATCAGCTCTGTCATCTTTTCTTATTCTACTTCCAACATGGTCAAGCATTCTAACATCTCTGCAGTTAAGTGTATTCCATGTTACGTTGGCAATTGCTTTAGCTACATCGATAAATATGTTATAGGTCTCTCTCAATAGCCTAACTGCTATCTCTACAAATTCCTCAAACGTATATGGTGGAATATGCAAGATAGCAAACCTGCTTTTGAGTGGTTTAGATAATCTATCCAAGCTGTTGCTTGTAGCAATTACCTTGCATTTTTCCATTCTGAAATGATATTTTGCTTTTGAAGTTTCGTAGTCTATTTGACCCGATTCTAAAAAGTTGTATAACATTGCCTGCTCGTTTCGCTTTAGCTTGTCAATTTCATCAATTGCTATTCCCTGCGCATTTTGATGCTCATACATCCAATCTATGAATCCTTTACCGCTAGTACCTGTACCATCAAAAAAGTGCCAATTCTTCATCTTTTTGCATATTTCACTTGCGAACAATGTTTTAGCTGTGCCCGGCCCTCCGACTAACAAAGTCTTTGTTCTATTCTCTGTAAACACAGACCTTGCCATTATCTCTTTAAGGTCATCGCGGCAGACAATATTTTTAAAAACTTGTGCCGGAGTCAGAACCGTAAAATAATTATTTAATAATTTCTCAAACACCATTTTTGTTGTTCACCGCCACGCTAGATCTACAACTCTAAATATCCACGTGGATATATTAATCTTTGGTTATCCACGTGGTTTTTATAGGCATACAATTAGTCCATAAATACATGCCGAGGTGGAGGAAAGATCAAACAGAGTTTACAGTAAGTGTTACGTATCATGAGCATAGGGGTTATCAAGCTTACCTTCCAAGGCCCATCATGGAAATGTTGGGTAACCCTAGGGCCATAAAGTTCATAATCAAGAATAAAAAAGTAGAAGTTGAATCTGGAAATTAAGCAGGTAATGACCTGGTTGTACGCAGCAGACGAGGAAGCTTCGTTCTATTTCGATTAGGTAGTTAACAGTCACCAACTATTATTGTTCATTGTATGCAGGTCCATTGGCGATGCTTATAAAAAGACTCGATGACTTTTCATTGCAGCAATTGACTTAAATAGTTGCAAACATAAATCCATGCAAAATGAGTGTAACGACAATACTCCTCTTCCTAGTGTTGTTTCTCCTTGTCGTTAGCCCATTAATAGTAACAATATCCTATATGTACTTACAAATAGCATATGCAGCTAATTTCCCGAGTTCCCAACATACTATAATAAAAAATGAAAATCCATTTCCTACTTCACCAGTATCATCATTTTCTTCTTCTTGCATGTCTTGCCATTAGATCCTGGATTTGTGCATTTGTATATGCCTCGAAATCTATTGTCCTAGAACCAACATACCTTATTTCTATAGAAACTATTTCCTGTAGTTGACGGGGCTGCAATGGAATAAGAAATCCGACACCTTGTGTGAATTTGTCATCAGATGGATTGTAATATTTTTTTCGTTCATTATCTGGCAGAAAACCTAGAGTCAGCGTTGGAGCAGTTCGCCAGTATTCATGAGGATTTAATTGTAAACGATGGCAGTGGTAGATAGATAGATTTTTAATTATTTCTAATAATCATATCAATGGACATAAACATTTTCTAAAGCCTCCTTTAATTTTGGAACTGTCTTAAAACGTTGTATATCTGTTGGGTTAATCCACCTTAGTTCATCATGCTCCCAATC
>JBEVTH010000339.1:0-2311 GCA_041156085.1 Candidatus Nitrososphaera maunauluensis | reverse complement strand
CTTGCACCAGGGGCAGTTCTTTCTATCTGCGTAATTACATCCACAAATATGACCGCTTGAAGCCATTGTAAGTTCTTTAGTATCTATATCGATATCATTGATAACTCTTTGCTGTGTTAATAATTATACTTTCCATTGTTTGTCTCCTCCGTAATGAAAACTAACCTAAAAATCATTAATCTTCTACATATAGAAATAAGAGAGTATATCAACTTCGTTGAGAAGAGATTTCAGAATATGTGGACAAATAGATGAATGATGAGCGTAGCTAGAATTGATATCTATTTTTGACTGTTTTTCAAATTTCCAATTTCCCTGTTTTTATCAGAGTTATTGTTTTTACGCCAGCAGGCAGATACTTTCAATTGGATCATTTAAATTGACTATTCCTTGTTTTATCGTATTGATGTAGCATATATCGCAGAAGACATTCTGATAGAAATGGGATTCATAGAGCGTGATCTGCATTGTATCCCTCTGCCAAAATTTATTCTGGATGACTATTTACAAACAGCCCATGCGATCATTAGATAGTTGCAATATCGTGTTGACAATTTAGGCCAAATTTATCTCATACCACTGATAGGTTCAACGTCAATCTGGCCTCGCTTTTTGTTCTGTCATACCAGACTTGTGATGCTTTAGCTTGTGTCTAATATGCGTCAAACCATCTCCCATGGGCTCCAGCAGGCAGGAAGAGATGCTACTACTTATTACCTACCTACTTCCAAAACCAGATCTTGGTTACGGAGTTTCCAGCTTTGTCTATTTCATCTTTGTAGATGGTTGCTGTATTATTCAGAAATGCCAGGTTTCCCGTTCCTCCTGCACCGGGGCCTGGTTGTAGATGTTTCCAGACATTACCGGTATCTCTTAACTTACCATCAGCCCCATAATGTCCTGTCCCTTGGAATACAAAGGATAATGTTCCGGTACCATTATTAGATACTATCGTTCCATTACCTGCTGTAAATATTTTACCATTAGTGCCATTGGTTATAACTGCACTGCCATTATCAGTAGTACTAATACCATTCAGAACTCCATGACCTGTGAAAGATACTTGTATTTAGTGTGTACCGTTAACTATGGCTGACTTGAAGCTTGTCGTCTTGTCATATCCTGTATAACTAAAGTCAGGGTTTCCTAGAATAATGTTGTCTGCTTGAGGAGAGATTGAAGAAGTTGCTGTGCCAGTTGCTATCATAATGTGTTGTATCATCTGCTTTTGAGCATATGCGGTGCTAGTAATAGACACAAGTAGGCTTGCAAGAGCTAAGGTGATAATAAATACTAACTTAGATGTATCAATTTGCATTTTATTTTGTTACAAACTACTATTCTTTATCTTTTATGATCAATATTATTGGCACTATTACTAACTTGAGCAAGTTTATTATTATCTTTAGTCTATAATTTACCAGTAGTGCAAAGAAAGAAATCATATATGATGATGCTCTCTATCCTCATAACAGGAATTGCACTTGCAAGTGCAGGAACAATAACAAGAACAGTAATAGGTGTTCTAGCTTCTTCTTCCTTGGCAACTTCTAAAAGTAAAATGTTAATTATTTGATTATGTCTCCACTTTTGGAAAGGCTAATCATATATACATTTTTTCTTTACTTTTGTAAATGGTTTATCGTTTGAAAGTGAATGGACTGAATCTATAAAGAAAGAAAACTACTGCTATCAAATTTCATCGCATCATCTTTCTTGAGCCGTTAGTTAGGCTGAAAAATAATAATAACCAAAACCATCATGCATTATTATCCTTTCAACTTCAATAATTCTAGATGCTCCTTCTGCTGATGAAGAGTTCATTCTTGATAGATTTAAACTTGTTATTCTAGTAATATTAAAAATCGATAGTTATATTGAAGGCATTAATTTATCATATCTATTCCATAACTAATTAGAAGTCCATTATTAATGTCATCGTATATACTGTGTAAACCAGTTCCTACGATCAATCCATCTTATGATCGTTCATAGATCTTCAGTGTTCCTTGATCCCAGACTGTCATCCTGATTGTTTTGATGTTCGTAAGGTTATTACACTATATCGTTACAATATTCATTCTGTCTATTAATATTGCAGCAAGTATGGAGTAGCTAAGATATGAATTACGTATTTAAAAGGCATTGATTGTGTATTCATTGCCTGAACTATATTGTATTATCAGTAATGGCAATAATAATAAGGGAATCAAGGCTCCTCGCTCAATATACATACGAAAATAGATAGCTGGGGATGAAGAACTTTCTAAAAGGTACTGTTGTCTTACTGTTGACTAGATCTTTTATTATG
>JBEVTH010000338.1:0-2313 GCA_041156085.1 Candidatus Nitrososphaera maunauluensis | reverse complement strand
TATTATTTCCTAGTGTTACGAACTGTTGATGTAAAGGTATATTCTGGACATTACTAAAAAGAATACGCACATCTGTGGGATAGAGGATATTGTCTGTACCTATCTTTTGCTTGTCTGCTAAGCTATTGTCTATATTCGCCTGTCCATAAACAGGTTCAGTCGCGAATAAAAGCAAGGCTACACTTAAAACAAAAGTCAGTACCACGGATGCTGCTAATACAGATATACAGGCCATTTCAAACCTGATCGGTTTTTGCTTAACCAATTTGTAGACTTCTCGAATACAAATGACACATTCTAAACTTTATAGATTACTCACTTGAAGGGATTTATACCCTTATGTATCATATTCATCTATCTTCTGAAGAGTGTGGCCTCTTACTTACTACTTCTTTTCACTCTATTTGTACCGACAGTAGCAGAATGTTTTTGGTTAGAAAGTTACATATTGGTACCTTGAAGTTTCTAAACCATTATGCAGTCCATTGCAATTCTAATATGTTTGTCTAGTCCTGTAATGTCTGTAATGTAATCGAATCCAATTGTTAAAGTACTACTTACCTAATTAATATAATCAGTTATAATCTAGGTTTTATTAGCTAAGGGACATTGAATATCATTTCTTCAAATTCTTCTAGAGTATTTTTTGCATCATGCAAACCGGTCTGATCTATCAATGTTAACCATGTAACTTTGTCTCCTTCATATACTGCATATAGATACTGATAATGATCCCCCTTTTTTGTAAATAATTTTGGCGCAGCCATTTTTTTGCATCATGTGAATATCCAATAAGTTTGATAGCTTGCGTATGTGTATGCAGGCGTATGACTTTGCATTTTGACTGAGTGAGTTAGCATAGTGGACATTTATTTTATCATTTTAGTCACTAAGTACTTCCAAAGTAATCTTTAGATCTTTGTTATAAAATTTAGAAAGTATAAGTAGACAAAAGTAAATTGTTTAGGTAAGAGTAAACATACTATATATCATTTATGACGGAAAGAAATTATCCTACAAACAAAGATTATTGATGTATTTGGTAAGATGTACAATACCGACGTCATCTGGCGAAAAAGGAAAGCGATAGCTTTCAAGGTGTTTGAGTTCCAAGAGCGGGGATTTGTTTATGCTCACCTGATGATGGTAGTGGTGGGCTGTAAACTTGGTTTAATTCTCCTTTCTTCCCATCGGGTAACATAGGTTGCGATTGTAGTGGATAAGTCACTTTCTCTGGATTGCCTTCATTAAATGTACCGCCAACACTGGATGGATTAGAAGAAGTCGCACCAATAGCTTGAAGCGTCCTTCCGTTTCCAATGAAACCAGTTAACAGCACCGAACCGAAATAAATTATAGCTGTTATGCAAAGTATTGTTATTGTTGTCGTCATCATCGTTGCCGAATTTGTATGGTTCATAATAATATTCTCCAATTTTGAATTATCTAAAGTTGGTATTGTGCTTTGTTAAGTACAACTTATGATTTATTCTAGAATGTACTGATACTCAAAAACATACTTAATTTGTTTACAATGACATTAAAACAAGTTAATCTATTGAATTTGCTTAATCAATTCCATGGATATAATAGAATCGATTGGATGGTTAACATCGGGTTTTGTACCATCGACTTGTGTACTAACAACTGGTTGGAGCGCTACTTCTAAAAAAAAGTTTCAGTTGAATAAAAAAAACATCCAAAGGGTATCTACAAATGCGTTATAATAATAGCGTAGATGCATTGCGACAATTACTAGAATCCTCAGGAAAAGAAACTAATACTAAACATTCAGATGAAGAGAAGAACATTTTATCATCTTCCTCTTCCGCTTCGTGCACTATAACCCAAGCATATCATGATGTGTTTTATTCAGCAAATGGAGTAGATTACTACTTTGTAGAAGTAACATGCAATGACGGGATCCAATATGGGATACAAGCTTACAGAGAGGAAGCCAGAGCATTATATAAAGAAGTTAATAGATACGCATTGTATAAAAACACCACACACCAAGTGGAGGAAAAGAAAAAATTCAGTGACGAAGAAAAACATCCAGGCAGTCTTGATAGTAATGGTATTTCATTAATCTTCGAAAAGGCTAGGGATGTATGCATATGGAAGAAAACGCTGGATTAATAAATGGGAAAATATGATCGGGTATTTCCATCACTAATTCCATACATATTTCATAATTATATGGTTTAAATAACTATTTTTCAAAAGTTGGTAGGTAATTAATGATTATAATAGCCCTGTGGCTCTGTTAACTTAACCTCCATCCATAATTAAGAATATCATAAACCTTATTCT
>JBEVTH010000337.1:0-2321 GCA_041156085.1 Candidatus Nitrososphaera maunauluensis | reverse complement strand
TTTTAATATTCCTCTAAAAACGTTAACTGAAAATATATGATATATCCCTCTGCTTCCTTCAACTCGTCAAAGTTTGTAGCGGCGATGATAATGACGTTAATGCTTGCTAGTCATTTTTTTCTTTTGAAGGAATATCTCCTTTTTGAAAGTGCTCTACTAGTGTGTGTCTTTGCATGTCAGCCAAGTTATCAAAGTGTGCTCCACAAGTCTTACATGTAAGATATTCTAATGATATGTCATTGTTGGACAAATTTACTTTATCATCGTATATATAGTTAAAATAGCTAATAAATGTTAGTAAAAACTTTATAGAAGCAATAGATCTTACTTTAAAGCTAATACATGACTGAAACCAATACTACTACTACTTCTAATCGTTGGGAATCATTTGTTACCAAAGCAAACATGTTTGTGCAGAAGACACATGAGCATGTCATTCAAGGAGTTAACCCTGGTGGAGTTTATCAGGCAATTTGGTGTAGAGATGCATCCTATATTCTCAAAGATTGGTTCCTCTCTGGTAATATTGACGGAGCCATGCAGCAGATTTTTCTTATATGGTCCCATCAAATATCGCCTAATAAGGAAAAATTAGTTTATGGCAGAGGATCACCAAAGATAAAATTCACAGCGCAGGTAGCAACAGCAGAGAAAGAAAAGGAATTTGAGGGAGGTCTTCCCACAACAATATACCAAGCCGGCTTCTCAGAAGTCTATGGAGAGCAACCTGGTATTGATTCTACAGCATTGATGATCTCTACAACTTCATATATTTTAGCCAGGTGTTTGAAAGAGGAGAAGCAAGAAGACGAACGCTCTTTTTCTGAAAATCAATCATCTTTACGTCCAACCATAGCCTCTGAACACTCATCAGATTATGTTTCTGCACTACTATCAAAGCTTGGAATCACAGATCCATCAAAAGTTATTCACTTTGTTGTTCCCCGTATGCTTAGAGCAATTGACTACCTGATTAGCCGTGACATTGATAATGATGGTTTGTTAGAGCAAAACCATAATGAAGACTGGATGGATACTGCTCTAAGGGCTGGTAAAATAGTTTACAGCCAAGCCTGCTGGCTACTTGCACTAAATCAACTTTCTATTTTACTATCAAAACTAGGAAGAGATATGGAGGCTGATAGATTAATACAATTAGCAGATAAAACAATACATGCAGCAGACCAAAAATTATGGTCAAAACAAGATGGTTGTTATATCGATATTCAGGAGTCTGCCACCATAGATGGGCCGTATAAATTACTAACTCAAGATGTATCATTATACTTGGTTGCAATTACAGAGAATACAGCTAATGATAACCTCAGAATACAGCATCATAATAAGAAACAGCAGCAACAGCAAGAACCAAAAACCATTCACCTAGATCTTCACAATAAAGCAATTAGTACTCTTAATGCTCTGAGAAAGAGAGTTTGGAAAGAGAAGTGGCAACTCATAACAGAAAGAGAGCTAAAGAAAACTGGTCCTTGGATTTTAAAACCATATCAATATCACAACCATACTTTTTGGCCTTGGACTACAGGAATAGAGATGCTGGCTAGAAGCAGGTTTAACGAGATTGAAGAATGTGACATTCTACTTTCTAAGCTTATTTCAAAAGATCATCCAGATTTACATATACATACATTCTATGAGTGGGTGAACCCAATAACTGATCAGGGAGGCGGTGCATATCCATTTAGGACAGGGATATCGGCTGTAAGAATAGCCATTGCTGACATAGTTGAAAAAATTAAGGAGTCATCATCATCAGATTCTATCTAACAATCACAAAGATGGGTTGCTACTGTGATATACTTGAAAAGTAAGTCTACATCTCTAAAATGAGGGGTACTGCTGGTGGTGGTGGAGGAGTTGGAATGCTGACTGATTCACCTATTTTTAAAATGAGTATGAATGAGTATGAGGATATGGCAATAAACGTTGGTGATAAACTTACCCAAATTTCTAATTGAAATCTAAGGCAATGTTAAGTTATTTAGGCTCGGAAATTTGTGGGGATCTTTAGTATGTATATATAAAAATGCCATCAATAATAACTTAGATCTTCTTTTAATATCATAGATTAAAACTTATGGCATTGGAGACAATCATGAAGTAAGAGGTATGCAAATCTTAAATTCATTATCAGAAGAAATGATAATCGATACATGTTGCCAACCAAGATGATACAGAAAAATCCAAATAGTATTCCTGCATCTTGGTTATTTTATGCTTCAGTTTTTTCAGTATTATTGACTCTTTTATTTTTTGTTGATTTTCCATCAGCACATGCTATTGGTCCATATGATTCTGGT
>JBEVTH010000336.1:0-2326 GCA_041156085.1 Candidatus Nitrososphaera maunauluensis | reverse complement strand
AGGACGGTTTTTGAATTAGAGATATATAGAAATTCCTTTTTCTCTGCGACTATGAGATACAGATGTCCAGATAGATAAGCAACAATCCTTCTTTTTCAGTATAAAGTCCATTTTGACATCTCTTTTTGTCAGATCATGTGAACGGATATTCTAGATAAATTTTCATCTATCACAACAGTCACAACGGCTGCTGGTCCTAGCGTAACGCTAAATGGAGAAGGACAGGCATGGATAGAAGCAGAAGCATCATACTATTCTGTCATTGCCTTGGGCTCTTTCATCTTCAGTGGTGACAATCTGCAACTTCATACGATATCTTTTTTATATTACCCCTTAATTTATCTGACGCCATCTAAATTGTCAGATTTGTACAGATGCAAGGAAAGGAACAGCATATTTTTCGGCAGCTGATTCTTGTTACTATGATAGATCTCTACATTCTCTTTTTTTCCTTTTGATGTAATCTACATCAATTTCCATATACACAACTTCTCTCTTTACATTATTGACCGTAACTTTAATTGGTATAACTTTGTCGCGTATGTCCATAACTTTGGTATATGACCATTCTTGTTCTTGTTGATTGATTTGCTCTAGATAGTTTATCCTTTTCCGTAAAGCTTCAATCTCTTGCTTCATTTGATAGTTTTGTTTTGCTAGATCTTCCATTGATTTTTCTGGAGGCTTAATAAACTTGTCTTCTTGTTTTATTCCTAGTGGATGAGAACTTGTTTTAGCAGTAAAGGCTGTGCTACTGTCTGCCATTATATTGCTAGAGGTTACAGATGGTATGGTCATGTATTGTTGTTCTTGTTTTTTTATGCGCTCCTCTTTAGATATTGATTCATAAGCTTGGTTTATGCTCATCTCGCCTGTTCTTAACTTTTGCATAATTTCTCCTTCTTCTAGTATATTTTGTAATATTTTCTCAACTTTCCTAACTGTATCACGTGAAACACCTGCCAGTTCTCCTATTTGCTCATCCACTCTACCGGTAATAGAACCAACACCAATATTACTATCGACTGTCAGATTTCTGACGGTCGATGAAGAACAACAATTTTTAAGGTTAGATTGACTATTCTTCCTAGCGATTTCTTGCTTGATTGATTTTGATTTTAGCGCTAACTCGATTCTCTGAAAATTGTTTAGCTGCCTTCTCTTTAGGTTGCAGCCAATTACAAATAACTTTTCATCATATTCATTCTTGAATCCTTTAACTTTGCAATATGGCTCAATCCCTAATTCTTGGCAGGCTTTGTATCTGTGGTGTCCGTCCAATAATACACCATCTTGATTTACAATTAATGGAACCCATAGCCCATCTTGTTTTATGGATTCTTTTAACAATTCATATTCTTCTGTTGTTAGCTCTGGCACTAGACTGGAGTATTCGTTATTAATTTTAATTTCCAGGTTGGTTATATCGCCTTCTCCTTTGCTTGCCATACCTCTTCCATTAATTGCCGTAGAATCTCCGCTTTGCGGCTCAGATTCTTTATTGTTGCAATGTTTACCTGCAGTATCTTCTTTAGCCATTCCAAGTGGTTCTACTAGACCATTATGCTCATTTACTTCCGGCTCTTTTTGAGTCTCTTTTTGTTTTTCTATTAAGCGTTCAGCCATGAGCAAGATATAACAAATATCAAATAAAACAAAAATCAATTCTGAATCAATTTTGTTGTCTTGTTACAACAGGCTAACTTGGAGTTTTTCACTACAAAAAAAACTTAACTTATTCACTGAAATGCAGCATGTTTCGCCTAATAGAAAGCAACAATTAGAGTGATACGTAGAATATACTATTTTGATGAAGATTCTCGTTAATGTTTTGAATGACAAGATGCTTGTCTTGGGATGCAGATCATATTTGCTTTTAAACTATCCTTTATCATATTGTTTAATTGTCATTCTTAATACGGAGGTAAATGAAGGATGTTTTTGATAACAGTACCTTGATTTATGATGAACAAAAAATATCCTTCAAAATCTGAGTCTTAGTAATATATATCTATATATATAATCATACACTTTCTTTTGAAGCATAGGCGCTACGACTACCGGGTTGTGATATCCTATATAATATGTGCCGCACCTATGTCTTCATTCAATAACAGAACATGTACCGAACACCGGATCGCACTTTTCAGCATTTTTGTAACGTAACCTTCATTTTTTATGACTGAAATCGAGTTTGAATTCTTTGAATTGCTATCAGATTTCTTACTATTGTCACCGCTATGCCCGCTAAGATTAGCAGATACTGAGTTACCGCTGTTGGCATTTACCTCAAGGTTATTTAACAGTTAGCTCGAAACAGTCACTT
>JBEVTH010000335.1:0-2342 GCA_041156085.1 Candidatus Nitrososphaera maunauluensis | reverse complement strand
GTGTCGTTTCATACATTTGTAGGGCTGTATGCAGGTTTTTATGCAAATTGGTTTGCACTAATACTAGGGTATTTATCGTTTGTATTTCTTTTCAGATTTTTGAAAAGTTCAAAAAAACTGAATCTCATTATATATTTCTTGCTGACAGTATGTGTGCTGTTTACGCATAATTATACTTGGACGATCTTGGCAATGGTTACTAGCATCTTTTTATTAGCGATGCTGGCGTTCAGCTCTAATTATCCTAGAAGGAGCTTAATTTTACTTTTGATCACTTTATCTATTTCCGTCCTTGTTGACGTCGCAAAGGTTAGCATTACTGGATCACTTGGTGGAATAGAGCAGGATATAGCCATTGCGCGTGATCAAAATGTAGGTGTGGGACAGCTACCTGTAAGATGGAACAACTTGATAGATACTACAGAAATCTACTATGGTGCTGCATTTAGTAACGTTATAATTCTGCTACTTGGATTGTACTGGCTTTTCCGTTCTAACATACTCGATACTTCTACCATTTTCCTTATAATTTTTCTCTCAATAGGTATATTTCCTCTGTTCTTTGGTAATTGGTTGGTCCAGAGTAGGGTATTCTATAATATACCATTTCAAATACCCGCGGCAATAGGTTTATCCTTCATAAAAAAAGAGAAATATGGAAGTAAAATGCTGCCTCTTGTTTGTATTTGGTTAGTATCTATGTCTATTAGAACTGTAACTAATTTAAGTTAAAAAAATAGACCCCTTTAACCAGGCACTGCTAATGGCGGCATCGGTGTTAATAGGTTTTTAGTCCCTTTCAAAGGCTCTGTTCAGTTAACGATAGGACTATAGCTTATGAAATAATTATTATATTCATGTCTATAAGAACCCCTCAAAAGTATATCTATTCTGCTTTACAACTATATTCTTCAGGTCTTTCTCTTAGAAAGACGTCCCAAAGACTATATCCTATCATAAAAAGAAATCATGTTTCTATTTGGAATTGGATTCAAAAGTACAAACCACAAAAGATCATTCAAAAGAAAAAGAAGGTAATGGAATTCATTATCGATGAAACACTGCTCAAAGTGAGTAATGAGTATGTATGGCTATGTGTGGCAATTGAACCAATAGATAGGATGATTCTCGGAATACGCATATCAGTAGAAAGAAGTATGCTTGTAGCTGAACGATTTATTCATGAACTATCAGCAACGTATGGTAAGCAATCTGTATCCACTGATGGTGGTACCTGGTATCCACAGGCTTGTAAATTCTTAAAATTAGAGCATCATCTGCATTCTACATTTGAGAAAAGCATTATCGAAAGAACTATTCAATACATAAAAGATAGAACTGAAAGTTTTGATCACTGTTTTCCTTGTAGTAAAAATAAGTGTAGACTAGAACATGTGATGCGTTGGATGAATCTGTTTATAGATATGCATAATGAGATGATTCTTCAGAGAAGGGTAAAATGAACAGAGCCCTTTCAAAGGTGATAATTCATTGAGGATCGTGTCATCATTCCCTCTATACAGTGGAGAGGTATAGATTAGTTTTGTACTGCCTAGATCACATACTGATTATATCATGTAGGCAACCATACTGATAACATTCCGTCATATCCTTGATGATATTAGCCTACCTGCACAACACATATAATAAATGCCGAAAAAGGTTACAGAAACTCTTTTATATCTAAGATAGGACAAATATCATACTTGTGCACGTGAATTCAATGGAACGAGACGTCTCTGAGCAGATAATCTACAGCAACAAAGATAAAAATACCACCGTAATGGCTATCATTCCAGCCTATAATGAATCCCGAAATATAAGGAAGGTAATTGAAGAGACTAGCAAGTATGTTAGTTCAATTATTGTAGTAGATGATGGCTCTATTGATAATACCGCGGAAGTTGCTAAAGCGATGAATGTCAAGGTCTTACGTTGCAGATACAACATGGGAAAAGGCTTAGCATTAAGGAAGGGATTGATTGAATCTTCAAAGTATAAAATAGACATTGTAATTACTATGGATGCTGATGGACAACACGACCCTGGAGAGATACCATTACTTTTAAAGCCGATCGAAAATGGAGAGGCAGATATTGTGATCGGTTCAAGGTATGTAGAAAATAACCCTAATGAAGTACCCAAATTGAGGCAAATAGGGTTATCATTTATTAATCATATGAATAGATTCTTAACGAAGACTACAATAACTGATAGTCAAAGTGGTTTTCGTGCATATAAAAAAAATGTGCTGAGCATAGTATCAAATTATTATTCAACAGGTTATGGCGTAGAAACCGAACAATTAGCTGCTGCAGAGGCATACGGACTACGTGTTCTTG
>JBEVTH010000334.1:0-2348 GCA_041156085.1 Candidatus Nitrososphaera maunauluensis | reverse complement strand
TTTCACAGGAAATATATGCATACAAATAATCAATAATATTTTTTCTAAATACGAGTTAAAAAGACAATTGATTAATAGACTACTTCTTATGCGAGGGTTTGAAGTTATTCTCAGATAAACTGAGGCTAATTTGCATAGAATTATTAATCATAAGATTTGTTTTACTATTTACATGTCTTTTAAGTAATTTTTTCCATTCTTGGGTTGAGATATAGAGCTGAATGCAATGCTTTAGGGTTTTCGTTACCCTAGCACGAATTTGCTCCAATGAAGGCTGCTTTGTAAAACTCATAATTTGCCTTCCTTATTACTGCTTAAACAGCCCCAATAATCTTATTAATTCTAATGTATTACTAGCTGTCGGTTTTATCATAAATAATTGCAAGTATGTTTCCTCTAATTAATAATGTCCACAGATCTTCATCACAAACTACTGCACAGTAAGATAAAAATTGATAAGCTATATAGGCAAATTATTGTTATCACTATAGACTAGTATTGATAAAAAAAATATTAGATGGAGATCAAATTAAGCAGACATTATATTCTGTAATAGAAGATGAAGCGGGTAAGGAAAAAATTCAAACAGAGATCACTTCTGACATTAAATTATCGCGAAAGTATATTGAGCTCATAATGAGCAAATGTATTGCAAAACTACATTCTGAATTAAATGCTGATGATGCTGATGTTGATGATTACTTTTATGCAACAATTGTAGCTGCATTAAGCGAGGCACTTCTTCATTTTATGCTTACGATTTGTACTCTGCCATCAGAAAGAAAAATTGCAACCAAGAACGATTTAGCTCTTGATGTAATCATACCAAGCTTACAAAGTCTGAAGATAAAACCCGAGAAATCTATTATTGTTCAATTTATAAAGGGAAAGATGGTCGTAAATAAAGTCTCAGAATTGGAATCCTTACAGCCCCATCATAAGAATATCTGGTTGATATCTGCCAAACCGCTTTCAACAACGAAATATACTACATACTATGTGTTGCCTAATGCTGGACTAGATAACAAGTATTCAAATATTATAATAGATATTGATAAATTTCTGAGGGAAACTGGTGATAAAAGCTTCAGATTAGTTCATTAGGACAAAATAATATATTTTGGTATTTTTAGCTGTTTTTCATGATCTTCCATATATTTATAGAAAACGTACTGACCCAAGAATATATGTAATCCAAAATCATGATGACTCGTATATCTTATCTAAAATGCTTTTGGTAAGCAGCACATTAAACATAATTGTACAATGGATAATACCAAACTAGGCTGTTTGTTACTGAGATATACTAGACACCAAAAAAGATATTTGATCATTTATGCTGTAGTGTTTGCTCTTTGTCTAATGCTTAATACTGTATATAGATAGATAGGACATGAATGATAACAAAGGAAAAAAGAAAATTGCTCTTGTGACAGGAGGAAATCGTGGGCTTGGATATGAGACTTGCAGACAATTAGCCCAGTTAGGCTTAAAAGTTCTACTGGGGGCTCGTGATTTGAATAAAGGCAAGTCAGCAGCTTATCAATTAAATGAAAAAGAGGGTCTTGATGTAATATTTTACCACCTTGACGTATCGAATCAAAAGAGTATCTACAACATAGCAAAAGAAATAGATGAACGTTTTGGACGTTTGGATGTGCTGGTCAATAATGCAGCTATTCTTTATGATTCATGGCAAAATGCTGTCGACGCAGACTTTAGAGTTATAAACGAGGCATTAACTACAAATGTTTTTGGACCTTGGAGGCTATCACAGGCATTTATCCCCATGATGAAGTCAAACAAATATGGACGTATAGTTAACGTATCTAGTTTGGGAGGCTCATTACACTACATGACAGATGGTGGGACGCCAGCTTATAGTATCTCAAAAGCAGCATTAAATGTACTTACAAGGAAGCTAGCAGCGGAGCTTGTAAATACTGGTATACTAGTAAACTCTGTAGATCCTGGATGGGTGGCTACAGATATGGGTGGTCATGGAGGTCGTCCTGTACGTGAAGGTGCAAAAGGAATAGTTTGGGCTGCTACATTGTCAGATGACGCTCCTAGTGGCGGATTTTTTTGTGATGGTAAAGCTGTACCATGGTGATGGACAGAGGCGATATAGATTAGTGCTAGCCTAAAGGCATCAATATGCGATTCTATATGATTTTTCTTCTTTATCTAATATACGGTCGCACACACGCAGCTGTTCTGAATTCAGTAATTAGCTGATCGAACTTGCAATTCGATTGCAATTTTTCCAGTGTCATTCTAGTATCAATTCGCAATTCCCGAACATCACTTTGTTTTAGTTTCTATTTGTACTTGTTAGATGATACAAC
>JBEVTH010000333.1:0-2366 GCA_041156085.1 Candidatus Nitrososphaera maunauluensis | reverse complement strand
CCTTCTCTTCCTCCATATTGCATAGTATTGATATAGTAAATTTGCGTTTACACATTTCTCAGGTATGGTACAAACGACTAATTGTAAACATTGTGAATAGACATTCTGCATGCTAATCCGATATCAACAAAACTTTTCAATTAGGTAAGTATACCTCAGCTTTAATATACAAAACTGCATTTAGTGCACTATGTGTTTCGTATATGGTTTTTTAATAATAGTATTATTATCATGGTTGTTGTAGCTATAGTTGCTACAATCACTGTCTCTACGATAGGATGGTGGTACACTCCTGCTCTCATGCCTTTTAGATCTAGTCATGCGATTAGTGCTATTACTCCTACCTTGATTCCCGAGTCATATTTAAAATCAAAAACGTTATCTAGCCAATTTAGCCGTGAAGGTAGCGTCAAGAATCACAGGTTCAATATTGCACTTATCAAACCTATATTTACATCGGCAGCTTACCGCTATTCATTTTATGAATTCTATTTATTAAACTCCCATGTACCAACAGGAAAGAATGTTACAACAGATCTTAGCCTACTTTCAAGCATAGTAGACAACCGAATAACAGAATCATCATCTGCGTCTGAAATGTTTTTCTTATACCATCATTTGAAGATGTTGCTTCCTCAATCCAACATCGACATTTTAACAGATGCTGATGTGGATAGCGGTAGCAGCAGTAGTTTTACTTCTTTCTCCTCTTCCTCAGCTATTTTCAAAGGTTCCGATACTACAAATAATAATAATATTAACAAGTATGACATCTTGATAATTGGTCACCAGGAGTATGTCACGCAAAGAGAATATAATAATCTAAAACAATTTGTAGCAAATGGTGGTACATTGATTGTACTAGATGGTAATGTATTCTATGCAGAAGTAAAGTATGACAGAAACACTAGCATGCTAACACTAGTGAAAGGTCATGGTTGGGCGTTTAATGGTGAATCTGCTTGGAAAAGTGTTAGTGAGAGATGGAAAAAAGAGACATCTAAATGGCTTGGTAGCAATTATCTGTGTTATGCTTGTCATATAAGATTTCTAAATAATCCTTTTGGATACAAACACCATGAAGAACAGTATATGACAAACCCAAATGATATGGTCATAATGAACTACAATGCAGCGCCGACGTCAAAAAACTATCGTATACCCATAGCAAAACCTGTAGTAGCTACATACCAACTCAATTATCAAAAAGGAAAAGTAATAGTGCTTGGATTGTATTCAAATGATATAATATCCATTAATAAATTTCAAAAATTCCTCGATGGGTTGTTACTACACTATGCTCTATCTCCAAAAATAATTAATAATTTGTGAAAACTTTGAAACCGTGCTAGATCTAAATGGTTGTACCATAGAAGCATACCCATCAAACCATATTGATGCTTATCGTGCTCTTGACAACCCAAAATTCGACCTATAAACTATTTGACCTTATTTGAATAGTTGGAAATCATTTCATCTAACATTTTATATTGATCTTCACTTATGTCTCTACCTCCAAGTGAATCCATGAAACCACTTCTTAGTTATAGGTATCTTTATTATCGCCGCTTTACTTATTGTTAGTACTATGCCTAGACCGTATGACAGACAACTTATCTCGGACACATTTGCTATAGACGATGCCTTCGTGGACAGAACGTTAATGTTCCAGAACGGTGATTGGCTTATGACAAGTTTTAAGGCTACTAACACACAGAATGTTCCAGTCTTCTTCCATGCATTTAACAACGAGGACTCGATACTTGACTAGTATTTTACTACAGCAGATCTTTGTCGATAATCCGCCATAGGATGTTTTTTAGTTTAGTGGTGTCATTGAAATGATGCACCCTTTCCACTTTTGTTTAAACAGTATTGTTTTAATCCTTCTCGTCAACTAATATTCATATTCTTTTAAACGGTAGTTCCGCTTTTATTCAAAATTTTGATGATGTCGGTGCCGAAATAAAATAGTACCTTTCAGTATTAATATTCTACGGATGGGGATTTTCTAGCGTTAGGTTGTAGTAACCAGTTACGTATCCTTCATGAAATCCTTTGCAAAAATTATCTGCCGTCTGATTATTAAAACTACCAGGACCATCAAGATTGGTACTACCACCAATGCATGAATCATTATATGGCCGTCCTATTTGCGCATTACCTCCCCCGTTTGAAAGCCCACTAGTAAGACCTTGCTGGAAACAAGAAACACCAATTGACGCATCACAACTCTTTGTAGATCCTTGCGTTGTATGAGTTATAGGTATTCTTAGTAGTGGCTTTGAGCCTGGAGAAGATGATGTTCGAATCAAAGCTATTGGATTCGTTCTTTTATGAGAACCAGACCTGGGGAGGGCTAATTA
>JBEVTH010000332.1:0-2392 GCA_041156085.1 Candidatus Nitrososphaera maunauluensis | reverse complement strand
TTTTCTTCTTCTGTGATGGTGTAAACAATTTTCAAATTTCTAACAGGTTTATCTAACTACCATGCAGTGAGATAGACATTCAATAATATTAATAAAAATTGATATCAATGGGCTGAACGTGTGATATCAAAATATATCTACTTGATATCAAGTATTATACAAAAGTAAGCTTTAGACTGATATCAAGTCTGATATAAAAGAGGTTTACTCTTTTTATGTATCAGATAATCATATACTCACTAACTTATTACACATAACGAACCCCACGCTGACAGGGGGGACAAGTTTGTAAAATCAATCCAATCAAAGATAAAGGATGCAAGAATCGAGTGTTTACAAGCACAAGCTAATAGGATTGATCTTTTTGATATATTGAGGGCCTTAAGAACAATTGTTTTGCAAGAAAAGACCAACTCTATTTTAGTAAATGTATCAGTCGGTAGTAAGATTCAAGCCATTGCTTCCATGATGGCATGTATGATGTTCAAAGATATTGCTATGATAAAGCCGTATTATGTAGTACCTGAAAGATATAACAGCTCGTTAGCAAAAGAGGAAAGGCAAGAAACTGAAGGTATTAAAGATATCATTGGTCTTCCAGAGTATAAGATTGAAATTCCTAATGAGAAACTGATAAGATGTCTGGATATAATAAATAAGAAAGTTGATGGTAAAATTACTAAACGTGAGCTTAAAGACCTAGCAATAGAGCATAACCTTATCCATGTAGATTACGATAATAAGAAAAAGGATGGAGCGAAGAGAGCAAGAGAGTATACTGATCAAGCAGGTTACATGGCATTGAACAAAAATCTGATAGAACCATTACTTGACTGGCGATTTATTAATGAGAGCAAGATTGGCTCTCATCATATCGTTTCCTTAACGGATGATGGAAAACACGCTTTAACATTTCTTAATGACGATATTTAAAAATGTGACTGAATGCTGGTCTTTTATATAAATATGCATATTTCTGTGCAATTTCTTTTTGTTTTGCCAAGTCGAACTCTCCAGATTCTGCAATGGTATGTAGTACATAGCCTTAAAGGTCGAAAATAAAGAACACCTGCCAAAAATGTTGAATAGGTTTCAGAGGGCAAATACATCGTTTTTTTTGTCGTATTATTTATCTATACACGTACTGATACTTATATACAAATTTAATGTACTAAATCGTGAATATGAAGACAAAAAATTGTAGGGTTTGCCAACAGCCAACAATAGTCAGCTTAACAACTGATGAACTTCAAAATCAAGTGCATGATATAGCAAAGATGGGATATCTTAATATCAAGAATAAAAAACAAAGCAGACCCATACACATTGAAGATGATGCGATTTGTAGAGTTTGTTACAACAAAGAGAAAGGTTTCGTCGATGGAATAAATAGGCCAGCCAGCATACATAGAGAAGCTTATGAATAGTGTCGAGCCAGTATTCAAATGTCCACTAAAATGTAACGAGATATTTGAAACAAAGCCCGATGTGTTAAGGCATCTTGAATCAGGCTATCATAAAATCGTGTCTGCTTTACAAGATAAGACTAATGGTATGTCAATATTGTTATTGAATTTGTAATCGCATCATTAGCTTTAGGTTGATGTTTTCTTTGAGAAAAGGATAAAACTCACGGCATTGTATATTCTTCTTAAGAATTCTAATTTTCGAGTGCTAGCACGACGAATTTCATGGTGATACACTATAAGAAAAGTGAGAATTTAGTATAACAGTTTTGATAATGATCTAGAAAACATTGAACCATGACATAGTAAATCACAAATTAACAAGTAATAGGAATCTGGAATTAATATTATTGCATCAATTAATAGAATTTTATTTGTTAAATCATTCTAATCACTTTGGAATCAAAAAGTCTCAAGGTTGCATCATTTAATCCTATAAAATGAAGGACAAAGTGTCTAACACCGATATCTACATATCTGCTGATACCTTCCAATATCTTTTCAGGGGTTCCTACTGCAATACCGTTGACAAGATACTGAGTATATTGTTCTATACTTTTATCGTTCCTTTTATTCTGTGCAAGAACTTTACTCACTTCGTCTTCTGATTCTCTTATTATACAAGGCAAGACAACAGAGTACTGTATATCTTTTTTATGGTCCCTTCCAATAGTATTGCAATACTCCTTTAAGAGAGAAATTTTTCTTTTCATTTCATTAGGCGAACCAAAGAAAAGATTGTATCTATCAGCATGTTTTGCTACAACTTTAAGCAAATACCTTTCACCTGATCCCCCAACCATGATCGGAGGATGTGGCCTTTGAATTGGCTTTGGATTACATATTGCATCTTTTACTGTATAATATTTTCCTTGAATAGAAGCATGTTTGTTGTTGTCTGTCCACATTGCTTTGATTATGCTTAT
>JBEVTH010000331.1:0-2441 GCA_041156085.1 Candidatus Nitrososphaera maunauluensis | reverse complement strand
AATGAGCAATACTATAGTTATAGTCCATGCCCATCCTTTTCCTTTTAACAGCCCACTCAATGAAGCAGCAAAGACAATTAGAAACATAACTGGTATAGAGGTTTTAGACAAAACTGCACACGTAGACCCAAAAACAGGAAATATTACAGAATATAGAGCGTGGATAAAATTAGCATTTGGTGTTGAAAGATAAAAAATAACAACTGATTGCCAAGTTTAAGATGTCAAATTTGAAGGCCGACTAAGAGATTAGACTTTGTCTTTGATCATTTTCTCATCCATTGCAGAAGATTAGTGATAGACTCTTTCTTTGAATTTCTTCTCCGCATTTTCAGCCACCCTACTCAAGTAGGGTATTTTATAACAAATAATCATCGTGCAAAAACATCAAAAGAGTTGCTGTATATACCCCATCTTCTTTTTCGAAATTTTTAAACTTTATGTATAAAAGTATCATTTCTCATAGATAAAGCACCTGTATTTGGAGGGTTCTTTGTGATTCAAATGTTCATCATACTCATTGTTTTAAACTAAATGTCTGTATTATTACCGATGGACAAATATCGAGCATACTTTAAAGATCTGAGGAAAAGGCAGAGAAAATGGCTCAGTCAGAAAAGTAAAGCTAAAATAGTTCAAATAAAATATGTGCCATACACCTACTATCAAAAAGCGGCTCGTGATCCTAGCAGTTACGTCGTGGACAGCGGATATTACAGCAACCAAACCTGGGGTGCTTTGAAAAAAGCTTGGAAGGGCTTTTACGCAGCTAAAAGACTAGGGATAACTTTCGATATGATAAAGTATGCTAAAGTCATCCAGAGGCTGGAAAAGGAATTAGGTGTCGAAATAAAGGATTTTCCCACATTAGGTTTGTATTATTTCGGACAAGCACTAGATGACGAAGAAGAGTCAGAGTCAGATGATACCATTAAGGAGAAATGCAATGCAATTGACAATCTGACAGAGTCTGATAACAAAGATGAAGAGAATGAGGATTTTAACTATGATAGAGGAAATTATATCGTATAGATTGCCATTTTATTTTCCATTCAATAAAGGGCTAAGGATGTAATTCTTATCTATTAAACCAATACCCAAAATCGTAATTATTGTTTTGACAAGTAAAGTCTGACAGCATAGACAATTTCTGCTGAGATAATTCACCATTGGCAAATATCAAAACCTTGCAGTTATCGCATCGCAGCATGGACTTTAATGTCCTAGTAGGCTTAAGTATTGCTAAAGAACTGCATAGTGGACAAAACACATTACGAACAAGACTATATGGCGGAAGTACCTTCTTTTGATTCACCAAAATAATATTGTCGCTATATATATAGCAGTTAAGGTGTTAGAAGCCTTTTGGTATCTAATCTAAGAATGGCTTGATAAAGTTAAGTATTTTCTCCTATGCTGTTTATTGTTTATGCTCTAACTTGGTTTTTGATGTCCTTCTAGACTCAACCACAAATTATCTATACCGCTAACCACTACTAAGTATGGTGCTTATGCCTTTTTCTTATGTTCTCCTCTGCCTGAGTGAGCCTTCTTCTTATGAACTTGTAGATTATCTTTACTTTGAAATTGCATTCCACATTCTTTGCATTTCATATTAGCGGTAGCGGGTGTTTTACCTAGTTCATCCTTTTGTCCTTTTCTTTTGATTAAGCCTTTGAATATATTTTTCATGTTGTATTGAATTTGTCGCCCTCCCAATTTTAAGTATAAGGAACAGTAAATGAAGATATTTGAATAAAAATATTTTTGATTCTGTTATAATTATTAGCCGCAATTGAATGGAAGGTTACCGCCAATTAAAAAAGAACGGAACTGGTGCAAGACCACGATCATACAAAATAGATCTTATTGGATTTGTAAAAGCAATATATGTTGAATAACTGTCTTTGCAGACTGTTCACCTTTTGGACATATTAATAAGAAATTGCAATAATTGAACAGAACAATATAGGTAGCGTTAAGAGTAACGGTCCCTAATATTATTGTATACTATAAGAATAGATGGTAGGATGGAGGAATATGATAAAAAGCAATGCAGTTACCGAGTATAATCATATATTCCAGACTCAAACAATTGTTCCTGCTATTACACAAGAGCCATATGTAAAAGGATTCTAATCATAGATGATCATTATGATACTGCACTAACATTTAAGCTAGCTTTGGAGAGTAATAGCAACAAAAAAGAATTTGAAGTATACACGTACAATGATCCATTAGCAGCACTAATGGAGTTCAAGCCAAACTTTTACGATTTACTACTAATTGATATTAATCTACCATATATGAATGGTTTTGAATTGTATGAAAAGATATCTAAAATAGATCTCAACGCAAAGGTCTGCTTTATGTCTGCCGGAGAAGTAAATCATGAAGCAATAAGAGAAATACACCCGTCTTTGAATATTGGATGTTTTATA
>JBEVTH010000330.1:0-2482 GCA_041156085.1 Candidatus Nitrososphaera maunauluensis | reverse complement strand
CCAATAGTGACCTTTGGTATTCCTTCCATGGAATCTTACAAATGAGTGATCAGCAGAGGTTATCGTGACTTCAGATAGAAATTGAAGGCTCTCTTGTGCTGGAGAGTCTGTCATCACAGCTGTTATATTGTAATGTTTGAACATTTCCCACGGGCCTTCAGTTCCCCACGAAGGATGTCTGAAGTCTACAGCGTAATCATAACCGTCAATACTAGGCAATCTATCCAGAAACTTTTCAATGTTCTTAAAATCATTCACAGTAAAGCTTGGAATAATATTGCGCCCAACTTATTTGCAGTTCTTAACGGAGATATTTTATGAAGAAACTCTTCAAAATATGTTATAGCTCCTTCTCTACATCCATCTTCTTAACATGGGTTATTGTCTCTGGAACTTTAATAGAAAACTGAAATTTTTCTGGAGTCGCTCTGACCATTCCAAAGAAAGTGTCTTTTGTCATTTGGGAATAGAATTTTTCATAAAAAGATAGAGTCCATTTCTGCAGTATTGAAGAATTGAGAATAATAACGAAGTCTTTTGGTATCCTTATCAGGATAAAATACTCCAGTCCATCCTCCTTTGTCAGGAGTATCTGCGTAATTCCATCCTGAACAGCCTACCAGAAATTGACCCATTTTTTTAATAATATTTTTTTATTATTTGTGTCTTGTGAATGCATTTAATTCATATCATAGGAGTGATGAAAATACTCTATATAATAGTCTAAATCTAACCCTAACACAAAATTATGTTATCGTGTTGTATTGAGCTTCCTCCACAGTATGGACAATACCTTGCATCGTTTCTAGTTGATATCCCAATTACTTGAAATTTTATTTTTACAAGTAGTACACACAAATGTTGCTGCTATCATCGATAATGCTACTTTACAATATTAGAATGGCGTACTAATATAAAATTGATTAATAGTATGGGAAAAAGTTGAATTTTGTTTTGTGCGTCAGATACATCTCCAGTATTCTTACGAAATTTCCTAGTAGGGTTGCTCTATGCGCATAAGTCATAGCCTATAGGTTATAGTTTATGATTGGCAATATGTCTTCCTATTAGTAATACTTCATTTATTGGAAAACAAACATTCTCTTAGAAGTCTTCGAAAGTTACACAGGGTACTAAATCTCTTCTTTAGGTCTTTGAAAGTCAAATACAAGGTTATACAAAACTGTTAGCTTTATCTTTTACGTGGTGCCATGTGCCAAAACTCTAACTATCATCTACTTTCTGTCCTGTTTGAAATTCACCCCATAAGATAGCATCAGTTACCCTACTTCAGGGAAAACCAAGCGTTCTTTATGCTGTATTTACCAGCTGTTAAAAATTATACTTCAGCTTTGATCCAATGTTTTGTTTAGTTTTTTCAGAAGCTCCTCGTTTTTAATTGGTTTTTGGATAACAGGATAGTCTTCACTTGTTATAATACTATGTGCAGGTCTATACTGCTCGTAGAACATTTCACTAGCTGTCAAAAACCAGACCTTAAATTTATTATCAATCTTTTTCATTTCTTCATATAGTTTAAAACCATCCATTTCCGGCATTTTTATGTCAAGAAGAACAAGATCATACAAACCAGCCTTAAAATTATTTAATGCTAAGACAGGACTGTCAAATGAATCTACTATAAAACCATTCTCTTTTAACACAGTTTCAAATGTGTAATTAATATCTATTTCATCATCTACAATTAGGATTCTTTTCTTTTTGTTGTTGTTATTATTATTATTATTACTGCATCCCAACCCGTTTCATCCTTCTCTTCTTTCCTGTCAAGTCAAATCATTGGTAGAGTAAAGAAAAAGACAGCTCCTCCTCCATCAGTATTGTTCTCAGCCCACATCTTCCCGCCATGGGCGTCTACAATACTCTTTGAAATATAAAGGCCAAGACCCGTTCCTTGATATGATTTTGTAGCAAACTTTTGAAACAATCTTGGTAATACCTCAGGATGTATACTTATACCAGTGTCTTTTACACTTACTATAACAACCTTGTTCTCCTTCTCTTCTTTCTTTACACTTACTATAATAGATCCCTCTTTAGTAAATTTAATAGCATTACTTATTAAATTAAATAGAACTTGATTTAACCTTCCCCTATCTGCTTGTATAAATACAGAATCATTATCATAGTTATCACGCTGATACAACAAGACGACATTATCTTTGATCTGGCGACTTCTTTTAGCATCGTTTATAGCATTTGATATTATTTCATCTAGATTAAGCCGTTCTAGATTAAGGTTAAGATTTTGGCTTTCAATTCTAGTAACATCAAGTATGTCTTCGCTTAATGTCAGTATAGAAGAAGAGACTAAAGAGATTGATCAGTATGTTACAACCCTCATAGAATATTTCAACCGTGCTAGAATACCATTTGCTGGGATTATAGAAAAATTACCTTTACCACATAATATACGCTTTCGTCATGCCAAAAAACAATTAGATACAATAATTTATCGCAT
>JBEVTH010000329.1:0-2498 GCA_041156085.1 Candidatus Nitrososphaera maunauluensis | reverse complement strand
AACTGTAACCTATGTCAGTATGTGAAATTGTAACCTTTGTGTGTAAGTACTACATCTAATATTAGTGTACACCATTGGTGAAGAGTAAAAATACCGTAAGGGGTATTGTACACCAACAGTGAAGAATCAAAAAATCCCAAGGGGGTATTGAATGAATGCCAGTACATAAAATAACCATAGAGGAATATGAATGCGCCAAATGTGGTTACAAATGGGTAAATAATAGAAAGAATGGAGTTAATGGGGATAAACCAGTAAGATGCGCTAAATGCAAGCGTTGGGACTGGGATGAAGGTTGTCTGAAACCTATCGAACGAAGATTAAGATATCAATTATTACGCATAGAAAAAACAGTCTGTACTGAAATCTATACTCTATTTGGGCCTAAAAACAAGTGGACTGTAACTGACTTGTGTATTCAGTTCTTTGCAATGTACCCAAGACCCACGATAGACGAATTGAAATTGGTGATAGATCCAGTACGTTATCTGCCACGCTATTCAGTTTTTAATCGACATGAATATTGGTGTGATCGTAACTATTGTTGTTGTATTGGTTGGAACTACGACTCTGCAACAGGTAAATGGAATTATGACGAAGCGAATAGGAAAGACATGTTAAAGACAGAATCAAACGCACGCCATCAGCTTATGGAGCATATAATTAACGGCAGACCTGGGAATACAAACACAGACTCTACACACTACAATTATCTCATCATGGAAAAGGAGGTAATTGAGGAAATGAGCGACGAAAAGAAAATGGAAGAGATTCATATGTTAGCAGCTGAAGAGTTAGCAAAGCAAAATAAATGAATAAATAAATGACTAAACCCTTTAAAACTGATTTATATAATTTTAAGACTAAAAAATCACTTTTTGAGGCAGTAAAGTCTATCAGAGACTTACCTGTTGGTTCAAGACTACAAGGTAAAGAATTACAATTAGTTATGACAGTAATAATTTACTATCCTGATATTACAAAACCAACATTACTTGGTTTATCTGGTATAAATAATGTGAAGTGGATTGAAGTGGAGGATATAGGTAGTAACCCTTTTGGTAATGCGTCATCAAATAAAAGATTGAAAGTTTTCACAAAGGATGTTAGAAGTTTTCCATTCAGTTTGAAGAAGGCAATAGATGGATACTACTATGCGTATAAAGAGAAATCAAAAGAAGAAGAAGGATTGAACTACAAAAAACAACAAAAACAATACAATCATCATCGTTTCTTGAACTAGTGAATAATGCATGTAGAAGTATAGCATCCCAGGAAACTAAAGCATATTTTAAAAACATTTTTTATACTAACTCAAAGAAAGATGCAACTGGCCATTTTGTTATGAGTGAAGTTCATTATTGTGATATAGGTGGGGAACCATTAACTGAGGCTAATACCAATGTGGATCACGATGATCCTTGGACATTCAATAATATCTTCAATGCTTTTGTTGAAAGTAAGGGATATGATGTAAACACACTCAATGAAATACAACCAGAATGCTTTAAGACTAAACCAAGGGTAAGCGGGAATTTAGAGACAAGAATATATCAGAAGAATTTAGAAGTTTTCATAACAAACATGCAAAATTACGTCTTCTATGTAAATATCATAATAATATAAGATGAAGAGAAGAATTAAAAGATGACAGGTTTGTAGATTCAACTGTATTTTTGGTATATTCGTTACTGACGTAAATCTAGCTAGAAGGCAGTTAACAGATTATTCTAGGGTAACATTATTGGAACGTGAAAGGGAAATTTATTCAGAACTTGGAAAGAAAAATCAAAGTGAAGGTGGTAAGAAAGGTATGAAATCTAGATGGCGTGGTAATGATGACAAAGACATAACTTTGGCCAAAAGTAGCCAAAGTTATTCCAAGGTAAATACCAATAAAGAAATAGCAGATCATGCTAATATAAGCAGAACTCAAGCAACCAAAATCATCTATATCAACAAGAATTTAGATTTGACGAATGAAGAACATAAGAAAATCAAAAGGCAGTTGGAAGTCTATTCAAGTGTTACACTCCAAAACCACCAAAGGAAACTTTTCACAAAACTTGGGAAAGAAAGAAAAGTTGAAGCTGGAAAGGCAGCGATTGAAAAACGATGGAATGGTAATGAAATAGGTTTGTCAGAATTCAGACAAACCTATCCTGAGCCAATTGATACACTAGACGAAATTGCAAAACATGCCAAGACAAGTAGGGATACAGTAGCCAAAGTCAATTATATCAATGACTTTTTCTAACTACAAATGATGTTATTGTTATCATCTTATGTTCTTCCTTTGTAACTGCTTTCAATACTGCAAGATGATTATGGAGTTCTCTAAATTTCCTACTAATATCATCATCTGCAAAAACTAGCATGCCAGGCTTCTTATCTATTATCTTGATTTTACCAACATTGATTTTTTCCTGTTTTATGAATATGTTTACTATATCTATAAATCGAAATGGACCATCATGATGAATTTCACAATTGTCTTT
>JBEVTH010000328.1:0-2518 GCA_041156085.1 Candidatus Nitrososphaera maunauluensis | reverse complement strand
AGCTTTATCTATATTCTTTTGTCATAATTTTCAATACCATGATGTAACTTTTCTGCAATCTCTACTTTGACTTCTTCATCAGCGGGTTCTTATTCTTATGACTACATAGTATCAAGGTAAACCGAATTCCAAAAGACAAGCGAAACACTAAGTTCTTAACCTTCACTAACCATAATGATATATGGCATATAGATCATCAACATCAACATCTAATTTTGCAGATATGTTTGTTAACCAAAAAGGATCAGGAACCCAAGCTATTGTTGGAATAATTATTTTGGTTATTGGTATTGGAATCGGACAAGTATTAAAAAACGACTTAGTATCATATATATCAATAGCTATCGGCATATCTATAATAATTTCATCTTTTTTGATAATTATAAGGCAATTTGAGAGAGCAATAATACTCAGGTTAGGAAAATATCAAAGACAAGTTGGTCCGGGCATTCAGAAGAGGATACCGTTTGTAGATAATGTTTTGGTTGTGGATATAAGGGAGAAAGTAAGAGAATTCAAGGCTGAAAGGATGCTTACAAAAGACAATATTCCTGTAACAATTGATGCGATTCTTAGATACAGAATAATTGAATCAAAGTCAAAAGATGCGCTTCTGAATGTAGAGAATTTTAATGAAATGATACAGCAAGTGTCGCAAACAACTCTGCGTAATAATATTGGTTCTTCCTTATTTCAAGATGTACTATCAAAAAGAGAAGAGATTAATGAAAACATTAAATCCATTATTTCAAAAGAGGCTAGCGGATGGGGAATGGAGGTAACAGGAGTAGAGATTCGACAAGTAATTATTCCACAAGAGTTAGAGTCTGCCATGTCAATGCAAGCACAAGCTGAGAGAGAAAAAAGCGCTAGAATAACTTATGGCGAATCAGAAATTCAAGTGGCACAGAGATTTCTAGATGCATCGAAAATATATGCAGACAATCCAATGGCATACGCATTAAGGCAATCCAATATGCTCTATGAATCAATGAAGATCCAAGGTAATACAATAATTATGGTTCCTTCGGAGACTCTCAATTCTATGGGATTTGGAAACTTAGCAATGACTATAGGTTATTTAGATAATGTAAAAAATGCACTTAAAGTAGGAACAAGATCAGCAGCGGCAGCTGGTACATCACATTCAGTGCAGGCAAAACAGCCAGTATCATCTTCTAATACAACACCAGTCGAAGTAGCACCATAAAATTACTATTTGATGTCTGTTATAGCGTATTAAACTAATGACGAGGCATTATGTTAAAGGGTATTTATTTTCATTGATTGACAGAAGCTATGGAATTCCTACATAAGAGGGTATAGCGCTATTATACCGCAAGGAAAACTTGAAGAGGCAGTCTTATTTTGTGACCAAGGTTTAAGACTCGAACCGGATAATATTTTCCTTTTACAATATCGATACAGATTTACATGCAACAACTAATTAACGCTGGACATTGCCTATATGCCATGCCTTACGTGTATCTTTTTTGATGCACAATAGATAACAAAAATCAGAAAAATTGCGGAACGTCTGTTTACGTTTACTTTGCTTAATCCAGATATTATAACAATCAATCAACCAGAATTTTTTAATGTCAAACTAAAAAATAATTTATTGGATTACACGGTATAAATTTTATCCTTGCAAATTACCTATGTTGGAGAGTATAACATATAGCCTTATCTCAAATATAACATGTTCTCCATTTGATTTGCTACGATAATATGATAATGAAAATTTTCAATGCTAGTCCAGGATTTGGGACACAATTAACTGAGGATGAAATAAAGAACTTTTTGAGCAACAACAACAAATCAATATCCATATTGCCACGATTGACAATAAAGTAGATCCAAATATTCATCCGACATGGTATTACTTCGATACCACTAACAATAAGTTTTACATTGAAACATCCAAGAATTCGAAGAAGACAGAGAATTTGAATAGAAACAGGCTGATTTACTACTGTGTCGACGATCCCAATCCACCATACAAAGGAGTTAGAGGAAGGGGAAAGTCGGAATCCATAATGACATCAATCACAATATGCCAATAGCTGAAAAGATATTGGTCAGGTATCTTGGAAGTCTCGCGCATCCAATGGCAACATCTCTTATAAGTAGTGTTAAAAACGGAGATTCATTTGTCTTGGAGATTACGCCAATCTATTATTCTACATGGGACTATAGCGATATGAAGAGATAACTTGATTCTATCTCTCCCAAAGTATTAACTCTTTGGTTCGCGGTAAATGAACAGGCTGCCTTGATGATTATTAAACAAAGGAAAGAAGGCGATTAATGCACTGTCCATGGAGTCATTCATACAGACACCAGATTATATGAGATATGTGATTATTGCCTAAAACATAATCGTTGGATGTATCCAAGGACTATATATTACAGGTATGGATTTGCAAATAAAGATGGGTTGATGTGCATGATTGTCATGAAACAGAAAGGGAGTTTTATGAATTCAGACTAATAGCAGTTACTACTGAACATAAGG
>JBEVTH010000327.1:0-2523 GCA_041156085.1 Candidatus Nitrososphaera maunauluensis | reverse complement strand
CTGATGTAATAAAGGCAGCAGAAAAAGTTGCTTATAAGTAAAAGAGAGGCTTGTTAAAGAGAGACTTTATTATTATCACCTTTGTTCGAATGCTTTGATTTGTTTTTTAGCCGCTACACAGATGATTTCAGCAACCTGTTGATCTATACCCAAAGTATTGGCTAAATCAGAAGACGACATAGTGAGAATTGACTCAAGTGAGAGAAGGTTATGAGTTATTAACAACTCTTTTAATCCATCTGCTATATCTAACTGATTGATTATCATTATTATTCTCGGATGGTGTATGACGCCCGTCAGTTAAAGATGAGGGCGGATGATGATGATGATGTTAACTGAAGTTCTATTTCTTTATCTCTATCAGAATGTATATTCATGTTATTATCTAATCAAACTCAACACCTCAATATCGTTTAATACTGCTTGGGTTAAAGTTTCTGGAATGCCCATCCATCTTTATATTTAATGGTATTTTGAGATGGTCTTCTTAGTCTAGACTCGCATTGGCACCTTAAGTTTAAGATACAAGAGCCTTAATTCATCAGATAAACCCAATGTCAATAATAATAATAGCTGCAAAGACAGTTATTATTTTTAAAGAAGACACTAGGGTTTATTTTGCTGTACTTATACTACAGTCAATTTTCGTGTTTGAACGATATGCTCATCTCATTTCAGTTACGATGAATATGAAATTTTTGATTAGATAATCATATAGTATTATGTAGATATTAGTATCAAACTAGCTTATATGGAATAGTAAATTATTACATGTACTGCAGAAGATAAATGCATATCATATTTAAAGGATGGAAATTATGTCATTTCAACCTACAGTTAGTAATTTAAATATTTGTACTGCAAATGATTCGTTCCTGAATAAACATGAAAACTTCGGCATTACATTCAACATCTAGTAATAATAATGGTATAAGAAGAGATAATACTCATGATGATCGTGGCATACTGGTAATTGATCCTGAATCTGGAGAGGTTATTTGTAGTAGTTGTGGTCAAGTCCTGACTCACCAAATCCAAAAAAACCATCCTCAATGGCCTGTTTCTTTTGCATATGATAACAGCAATCGAAGTAGTGATAATATTAGAGCAACAGGACTCCCTGTCTCCCTAGCTAAACATGATATGGGCCTTGCCACAATGATTGGAAAAACTGATAGAGATGCAAGTGGGCGCGCGCTCGTTCCAACTATGCGCTCTACGATGGAAAGATTGAGGGTATTAGACTTTAGGACTCAGCTTCATAATTCTACTAATAGAAGTCTAAGACAAGCTTTCAGCCAACTTGACAACTTAAAAGATAAGCTTGGACTATCAGAGGCAATAGTTGAGAAGACAGCATACATATATAGAAAAGCTCAGGAAAGAGGATTTATTAGAGGAAGAACAATATCTGCTACACTAGCTGCTGCAGCCTATATTGCGTGCAGAGAACTTGGAATACCGAGAACATTGTCAGACCTATCTATAGGTTGCAACATCCCACAAAAAGAAATGGCGAGAAATTATAGAATGCTCATCTTTGAACTTGACTATAAGGTTCCATTAGTTAACATGGTGAAGTGTATAGCCAAGGTTGCAAACAAAGCTAACTTAAGTGAAAAAACAAAGCATCAAGCATCAAGTATCATGGCTGAAGTTATTAAGAAAGAAATATCTGCTGGAAAGGATCCTATGGGACTTGCTGCTGCAGTACTATACTTAGCAAGTTTACATATTAGAGAAGGAGTAGGAATAAGAGAGGAACAACAACAATACATAACTCAGAAGAATATTGCAAAAGCTGCATCGATATCAGATGTAACACTAAGGGCCAGGTTCAAGGAGCTTAGAAATAAATTAGGAGATACTAACAAGATCCTTTAGCAGAGCTCACAACTAGGTCAAATTTGCCATATTTGTTTAACTCGTTTTTTTATAGTAATTACCATATAGTAAAAAGATAAAGCTAATAGATAGCAGTGTGACATTCAAGGATGCCAACAAGAGAGTTAGAAAAACATATACCTTTACAAGTCATTTAATTAACCCGGGTCGAATTTGTTACCTGTGTTAAATAGTGCTAAATTACTATTTAAATCCAATAACGTTGAATGTTAGAATAAGTTGTGAAACAACCACTACTAATCCTTCTTTAGAAATAGTATTATTATTATTGATTTATTTTTATAAATTTTTTTTATCTTAACTTGGCCACATTAGTCTTATCTCGGCTACGTGAAGCAATTCCCAGACCAAGTATTGCAAGTCCTAGTATACCTACACCAAAAAGTATTTTTTCAGATAAAAATGGGTCTATTCCATTAACAGGATATGGACTAGAAGTAACTTGATTAAACTTTCCTTGAGATGTCTCAGTTATAACAATAGAACCAAAATAGGAGCCGCCAATAAAACCAATTGCTGTCAAGATAGCGCCTATAATACGAGCAGGGAGCTGCAGGATCAACCAAGTAAATTATCAATTTTTTTGTTATTTTACTAAATATTTCTTTTTTTATTACT
>JBEVTH010000326.1:0-2538 GCA_041156085.1 Candidatus Nitrososphaera maunauluensis | reverse complement strand
TTTGGTCCTACTATAAAAATATAGGTCCAACACTTTTCAATAATGTTTTGGATTTGAATCCCTCGATAAAGTGGGGCCAATTACATATAATATAACTAAAGAAATACCTCTTTTTTATTTGAGTCATTTTATATTCTATAATTTGGACTTTCAATACTTGCTTGATAATATATGGTTAGTGTAATATTCTATTTTTAACTAACTTTATAATTTTTGTGGAGTAGTAACTAACTTCCCAAACAATTGTGATTCCATCATTTTTATGTGACCCATCACCATATCTTCAAATGGATAAATATTATCTATTATTGCTTTTATTTTTCCTTTACTTGTCCATTTAATTACTTCTTCTAATCCTGCCTTCGTTCCTTGAGTAGCTCCAATAAGATTTATTCCTCTAAAGAAGAGATATCTCAAGTCTAGTTTCGAGTCATATCCAGTTGTGGCTCCAGTAGATACTAAGGTGCCTCCCATGTTTAAGAGACTAACTTCTTGTGCAAATACAGACTTTCCAATATGTTCAAAAATAATATCTACACCTTCTCCTTGATTATTATTTGCTGTTAAATTCCTAACTTTCTTGTACCAATCTGATTCTCTATGATTTACAACATGATCAGCACCTAATTCAAGACATTTATCCATTTTTTCTTGATTACCAGCTGTTGCAATAATATCACAATTGAACAACTTTGCAATTTGAATACCTGCTATTCCCATACCACTTCCACCTCCCATAATCAAAACAGTTTGTCCTGGTTGAATATTAGCTCTAGTAACTAGCATGTGCCAGGCTGTCATTCCAACCATAGAAATAGCCGCTGCTTCTTGAAAAGAAAGATTATCTGGGATTTTTATAACATTGACTTCTGGTAAATATGTATATTGAGCAAATCCTCCCCATAAAGGACCAGTTTGAAAACCCCATACTTGTCTTTGGCGACAATCATATTCTTTGCCAGAAGTACAATCCTTACATATTCTACAGGTTAGATTGGGATGTCCTACTATTCTGTCTCCTTTTTTTATATCTAAAACATTTTCTCCAACATCTACTACTGTTCCGGAAATATCGCTTCCAGAAATGTGAGGAAGAGGAATCTTGATTGGTTCTCCCCATATTCCCCAAAGATCATTGTAATTATAAGATGCTGCTTCAACTTTTATAAGAACTTGGTTATGCCTAATTTTAGGAATTTCTATCTCTTCTATTTTTACAACTTTTTGTGGATCTTTATTATGTTCATGATATACTGCTGCCTTCATTTTACTATAAAAAATATAAATTAGGAAATATAAAGTATAGGTCTACAAAATATTGTAAAAAAATAATTATTACATGAGAAAAAACAATCTATAACGATAACATCTAAAGTAATCTAAAGCAAGGTAGGGATTGTAAAAAATCTGCCTCTTTGTCAATGAAGAGTATAGTGATAGCTGTTGCCAGCTGATGTGTTAGTATACGATTATTTCTCTGCTATTTACTAGCACTTGTCGCACTGCCGCCTCCTGTCGTATTACCTTGCGCTACTGCCTGTTGCGTAAAGCTGATTGCGAAGAAAGAGGCAATCAGTGCTGCTGAAATAACCACTCCACATACAGCCATTCTAATCAACTTTGTTTTCATCCGTCAGTATCCAAAATATTATTACTGAATACTACTGCTGTTGTATATCCTATTTTGAATGGCCTTAGGAGGGAGGACCAAATTGTCACGCAATTTTTAAGCTGGCTCGTATCCTGGATATTACTTTTCTTTGTAATACTGATTTTAATCGCAATTGTGAATTATAGAAATGTATAACTGCTCAAGGCTACTATGATGATGGTCAATTCTTGCAAATCTAAATTTGACTAAAAAACGTTAATGTTTGGTGTACAATAATTGTCATTATACAGTTCATTTCATCCAAATATTTTCAACGTACTTTGTCCATGGGTTGTAAGGATTACATTGCTATGTCTGCCTCTGTATTGTACTTCTACGCCTACCCCTGTGGGCTTGGCACAGAGTGAGTGATAGTTGGGTACTTACCGTGACAGCAACGAGGTTCTCCTAATACGGCTTCTGCCCAATGATGTTGCCCGGCGGGCTGTTGCGGCAGGACAGAACGTCATATCCACCAGCACTGGCGGTCCCGCAACCGAGCTCTTTCGTGTCACGCCAGACCATCTGTGTGTAATGACCTGTCGTCGTATCTATACAACTTTGATGAAGTAAATATAGTCTACGATTCTCCGAATATTTTTAATGTACTTTCTCCTTGTGTTGTCAACATAACATTGCTCTGCCTGCCTCTGTATTCTACTTCTACCATTGGATTATCCAAACCACCACTAATGCTAATGGGGTTTAACAATCCTTTCAGTTTACTATGTTTGGCTGCAATTGAGAGGCCTTTATCAATCAACCGTGTTTCTTCAAGTCGATCTATGAGATCACTTTTCTTCATTTTTCCTCCCTTGACCTGATTTAGTAATTTAAGTACCAAAAGAGATTCTGGTTTTGGCCTGTTAATAGAATAGACTGGAAGT
>JBEVTH010000325.1:0-2540 GCA_041156085.1 Candidatus Nitrososphaera maunauluensis | reverse complement strand
CTTAATCATTTATAGTAGTAGGTCTAGCAACAAACTCTCCGTGTCCTAAAGTATCACTATTAACCTGCCCACTCTGCATAATAACTTCTCCTCGCACCATTGTCATAACTGGCCATCCTTGCATTCTCCAGCCATCATAAATTGTATAATCAGAATAAGATTGCAAGAGTTCAGGTGTAACTTTTTGTTCCAATTCTAGGTCTATTATTATTAGATCTGCGTCAGAACCTCGTTGTATAGTCCCTTTCTTAGGATACATACCAAAAATTTTAGCTGTATTATAGCTTGTGACTTCCGCTACTCTTTCTATGGTGATTCTGTCTTCATTTACTCCTTTACTAAGTAAAAGCGGAAGCATAGTGGCAATTCCAGGAAAGCCTGCAAGTGCTGACCAGAGATCTCCTTGACCAAGTTTCAACGATAAACTGCTAGCAACGTGATCCGTCCCTACTGTATCGATAAGCCCATTTCGCAAAGCGGACCACATACTTTGAACATCACTTTGAGATCTCAGCGGAGGAACAACTTTGCCGATGATATTGTCGAAGTCTACGGTATGACTTAAGTAGTGAGGACATGTTTCGACATAGATGCTAGAATGTCCTTTTTGTTTTTCCTCCAATATCGTATTTAGTGCGACGGTTGATCCAATGTGCACAAAATATAGTTGCGAACAAAACTTACGTGCAAATTTGGTTGCCTTCCTTATACTTTCTGCTTCCGAAGAGGGTGGTCTACAATCAGACCATGTTTTTAATATTGCTGGTTGTTTTGCTGGACCACTCTGTATTTCTTTTTCTTCCTTTTTTCGAATGTGCTCTGAGCATATTACTGGATTTTCAGCATGGACAAGCACAGTTGAATCTATTTTAGCTGCGTCTCCAATTATTGAACAAAGGAACTCGTCAGTCATGTTAACTTCTCCATCACTAATAATGCGAGTACCTGGCTCAAGATCCATAAAGATATGTCTAAGATCTGCTCCTAAATTCATATAGACTTTAAATGAGTTGATACCTATGCTTTTTAGATACGGAAGGTCTTTCAGATGGAGGGGAATTAACATTGAGGCGTGGATGGAATAATCAATGTAATGATTTCCTTTACTCGCTCGAAGGTGCTTTCCGATGTTTCGATAACTTTCATACATCCTTAACATTCGGACCATAGTAGTAACTCCTCCAATTGCTGCAGATCTTGATTCGGTTTTTGCAGCCTCATTTATAGGTGTATAGACTCCGTAATGGACGTGGGGATCAATCGCTCCTGGCAATACATATTTTCGATTTGCATTAATCTTCCTCGAGGCCTGAACGTTACATATTGATTTTCTAAGATTCTTAATTTTACCATTTTCTATTAAAATGTTTGTCTCAACAATTCCTACCCGTGGAATCACTACACTCGCATTTGTTATTAATACATCACAAGAGTTACTGTGCATTATTTTTCATGACGATGAGCTGGTAAAATCTTACGTTTATTCTTTTAGATATAGCAATATCTTGTCAATCTCCTAGTTTTCACTAGAGCTCTTTGAGGTCCCACTACAAGGAGCTTATAAACCGCAGAGACAGACAATACATAACCATTCAGAGCGTTGTTCACCGAGATTATCTAAACTGATTCAGTATTGGTAATTGGTTTTAAAATCTTTTGCTTCTCTTTTAACAAGATGCCATAAGCTTCATTTACATCTGCATCATTGTGTACTACTGCCCTTACTGCTTTAATCATTGCAACAGGACAATCTGATTGCCATATATTTCTACCCATATCGACTCCTGAAGCACCTTGTTCTACCGCATTATAGGCTAGCTCAAGTGCATCAACTTCTTTTGATAGCTTTTTACCTCCTGCTATTATAACTGGTACAGGACAGCCTTCTACAACTTTTTCAAAGTTTTCACAGTAGTATGTTTTAACAACATGTGCACCTAATTCTGCAGCGATTCTGCATGCCAAACTAAGATATCTAGCATCTCTCGCCATTTCCTTACCCACTGCAGTAACTGCTAGAATAGGAATACCATATTTTTCACCCTCGTCAACAAGTTTAGCTAAACTTGAGAGTGTTTGATGTTCATACTTGCTTCCAACAAAAATGGAAAGTGCTAAGCAGGTGGCATTAATCCTAATCGCATCTTCGATTGAGGATGTAATGGTTTCATTGGATAAATCCTCTCCAATAACGCTAGTTCCACCAGACACCCTCAAGACTATGGGAACATCAGTGCTTGGATTTACAGACGTTCGTAAAACACCTCTTGTAATCATTAACGAATCAGCATATGATAAAAGAGGCCTTATCGTTTTGCTAGGAATCTCCAATCTTTCCGTCGGACCCAAAAAGTATCCATGATCAACTGCGAGCATAACGCAGCGACCATCTTTCTCACGGATAATTTTTGACATTCTGTTCTTCATGCCCCAATCCATTTACTATTTATAACCTTCCTTTGCCTTCTTCCTATTATTATTTATACTTAATAGGCAATGCTCTTCAGTAAGCTTTTATCTAATCTTCTTGACTTGACTCT
>JBEVTH010000324.1:0-2548 GCA_041156085.1 Candidatus Nitrososphaera maunauluensis | reverse complement strand
ATGACTTACAGTAGATTTAAGTGAAAAACGATTCTATTAAGACTACGTTTTCTTGCATAACAATAGTAGTAGCATAGAAAAAGGAGGGTCTAATCCATAAATACAGTTTTTGCTGATCCAGGAGGATCGGACAAGAGAATATGTAGTGGTTCATGAGAATCTAAAGCCATTACAAACAGCTTTTTGATATCATCATAGCCAATAATATCTTCAAAAAGATCAGATGATGATCTGACCTTGGAAAATAACAGCTTGCAAATATTCATCATGTAATTATCAACCCTTCATAAAGCCAATAGTAAAACCCATTGCTGCACTGCCAGTAGTTAATGGAATACCAAGATTAGTCATAGCTGTGGGTAAAATGATACTTGGTATTGACATTGATCCTCCTGCTGATATAGTTGTTAAAGCAGTTGGAATTGTTGGTACAATTCCTTCTAATGCAAAGAAAAAGCCATCTATTACAGATAGTATTTTCATTACCTTCAAGCTTAGCAAATAACAATGAAGCCCTAGTCAGATTGATAAAAAAAATGGTTGAAGTTTAAGTAATTGTAGTTTGCAACATTTCAATACTCGATGTGCTTGAGTTCCAGTATTCATTTTCAGCCTTTTTCTGATAATCTCTGGAAATATGAAATTGATATATTATTATATTTCATATAAAGTGTTGTGAATGGTAAGAATAAGTATTCAGGCCGCTCATGAACAGGTTAATCCAACTGATTTATTACATGATGTAATTTACATGGATCAGAATGGGATTGAACGATGTTGGACTAGTGACCACTATATGCCCTGGTGGAATACAGAAGCTTCTGGCGGAGCCGCGTGGCCATGGTTGGGAGCAGCATTGGCTAGAACCAATAAAATATCAATAGGGACTGGTGTAACGGCTCCTATACTAAGATATCATCCTGCAATTGTAGCACAAGTTTTTGCAACATTAGGATTCATGTTTCCAAATAGAGTATTTCTTGGCATTGGAAGAGGTGAAGCCCTCAATGAGGTAACATCTGGTAATCAATGGCCTTCTAGCTTGGAGAAATTTAAAAGATTAAAGGAAGCAATACATTTAATCAAAAAGCTCTGGACTGAGGAGTGGGTTACATTCAAAGGAGAGTACTATTGGGTGAAAGACTCCAATCTATATACTAAACCCAAAACACCAATACCGTTGTATATTGCAGGACTAGGAAAACAATCAGCAGTGCTTGCAGGAGAGTGTGGAGATGGCTTTGTTACAAATGAATTGAATGTGAACCTGATTAGCGATATGCTTTTTCCGGCATTAAAAGAAGGATCTAAAAGAGCGGGAAAAGACTATGATTCATTAGAAAAAATACTATTCATTCCAGCCTCCTATGACCCTGATGATAAGCAAAAGGCGATAGAATCGATTAGATTTTGGAGAGGCTCTATGATAAAGGCTTTTTTTGACGTTGACGTACATGATCCGAGAAAAATAGAAGAAAATGGCCAAGTTATTGGTGATGATACATTAGAAAATATGCTGCTTGTAGTATCAAACGGTCAAGATGCTATAAAGAAATTGCAAAAGTATGCAAAGATAGGATTTACCGAGATTGTCCTAACAAACTCAAGTCCCCATAGAGACAAATTAGTTAAGCTTGTTGCAGAGGAGATTGCTCCTGCTTTTCAGAATCATGATAATTAGAGAGTACAACTAGGTATTGTTAATGCTTCTCCACTTTTGATAACCCGTTGGTTAACAGATTAATACTTGGCTAAGAAGTTTATACCATAACTAATGATCTTGATTTATGTTTCTTTTATTCTAATACTCCTAAATGATACTTTTGATTTGTTATCATGGTTCTGTAAACCAATATAATCTACTAACGATCTATTGCCAACAAACTCTGTTACGATGTTGTTATTTATAATAACAGTATACTTTTGGTCCATCACTTGAATTTCAAATGTTCCATTGACCTACTTGTTTTGAAACTATCTTATTTGAAGCAGGAGCAAGACCATAGATTGCACCTGTTAGATGCATTGGATTTCCGTCTGGCATAGCCAAATCATCTATTTGAATTTCACAGTCATTATTGACTGCAATCATTGGATCATTATCAGATATGGAAAACGTACAAAAATACCGGAATTGTCAGCTTTGTGAGATACCTTCCAATCTAACTTTAGTATAAAATTACAGTACGTTTTTTTAGTATACCATAAGAGTCCCATTCCGCCTTCTGATTGCAATGCACCTTCTCCTTTCAATACTACAAATTTACCCTGTCCTGCCATCTGCCAATCATTTAAATTATTATCATTAAAGATAGTTGCAAAATTATTTGTATTGTCAGAATGCTTAACCATACAAAGAATCATTATCATTTATCTATTTATGAAGGAACATTCATACAATTTTCTAACCATTTTTAATTTCAGGTATAATGGGTAAACAGATTAATCAGCCCTCTAGTAATAAATGCAACAAGTGTAAAGTCACTGATATGAACTCAGATTCACATTCAGATTCTGAAATAAAGAGATTCTATCAGTTCAAAAATAT
>JBEVTH010000323.1:0-2563 GCA_041156085.1 Candidatus Nitrososphaera maunauluensis | reverse complement strand
CAAAGGTAAGAGTGAACCGCTTCCAAAATTTGATCTGATAATAATGAATCCGCCATTTACAAGAGCTACTGGAAGAGGGGGAACATGGTGGTTTATTTGGATTTCAATATTAAGAGTGAAATAGATGCAATAATGGAATGACTAACCCTGGAAACTGCAAGTCTTGAACTATCAAAAATTATAGAGAACATATGGGATGGCAATGGAAAGGGTCGCAATGACCTGTAAGACATTTCTTTAGTTATAGAAGTGTCTTCTTAAATAGCATTCGTTAGGGTCGGATCTCAATTTTATTTTTGGTAGCTTATTCCAGGAATTTTAGTCGGTCTGCTCTCCTGATCTCTAGGTTCTTTTAAAAAACTCAAGTTTGTACTCGATAGACTTTATAGATTACAACACTGCCTATGTTGTAAGATGTTGTTAGCATTACCATATCAAGCAAATCCCCAGATTATAGGAACTTCTTTAGAATCAATCATTAGACCTTATGTCAGCTATCTTACATTTGGAATAGACATTGCAGCAGGAATAATCATAGGAGTGTCAGCTCTTGTCGCATTAATATCATTCTTTAAGATACTACGTAAATCACCAAAAGAGCAAACTCAAGACAAAGAGACTATTAGGCTACGATTGGCAAGGGGAATGCTATTAGCACTAGACTTTGAAGTTGGTAGCGACATTCTAAAAACTATTTTAGTTCCATCTGCAGATCAGTTGTCAATACTAGCAGTTGTTGTAGCTATAAGAATAGTACTTAGCTGGTCATTATCAAAGGAAATCGATAGACACAAAGTTGACATTGCAGAAGATAGTGGCAGTAAACAATCATCAAACAAAGATCGGCAAAAATAAAGAAAAGTAAACAATAATTTTGGAATAGACAATAATAATACCCAATGAAATTATCATCATGCCATTTATTACATTTAATTCTCAAGATATTATCTTTTTGATCACGTCATTCATTGATCTATTTGCAATTATTGTGATAGGAGTCTCCGTATCTCTTAATATATTACCTCTTCTGAAAACCACTATCAAGTCTAGTTCTGTTACTTCTAAATTTTCAGAAGCAGATCAAGAAAGTGACCTAACGGTAAATAAAAGAAGAATAGCAAAGAACAATTTTATCAAAGGATTACTCTTAGCATTGGAATTAGAGTCAGCAAATGCAATTATGAAATTGGGCATCTTTACTTCCATACTTACAGGAACAATATCTACATTTAACATGAATAATTTCATATTTTTCATAGGGTTGCTTTCAATCAGAATTGCAATTAATCAAAGTCTTAGGAGGTTTAATATATAAGACAAAATTTATTATGATCAGATGAAAACCAAACTTCATTCAAGAATCTTAGTCGGTATATTTTACTTTAGGTTGGGATCCCAATAGAAATCGAAATAAAAAGATTATTTATTTATCTATTTTCTAAACATACCCTCCATTACAATTTCATTTAGTGGCTTTCTGTCATTTGGTAGTTTTTTTATATTCAACCTCTTCTTTGTCATACAAAAAATAAAGATAGTAAAGGACATTTCATGTTGTGTTATGCTATCTCGACATACCGCTGCCGTTTGGTACTTTACTGACTGTTAGTAATATACTCTTTATTTGATTTGTTATTGTGTTTAAATCTCCTTGAGCAGACCAGTGCACGAAGATCATTTTTGGTTTCTCTTGCACCATATGGTTATGAACTGCAGCTATAGTCCAATTAGCGGCAACTGCTGATTTAACCATTGGTACTAGCTGTGGTTCTAGTAATCCAAACTCTCCCATAACGAATACTTTTTGACTTGTAGTATTGTTTGCGGCTGCTGATGTTGCTGCGCCAGCTCCAGATTTATTCATCAAATCATATACAGATGCAACTTCTACTATAGAATTTATTGTAGAAAACTTGTTCATGTTCATATTGCCTGGCCCAACTACTGTGGGAGATTGCCTAAGGATAAGTACATCACATATCTTACTAGGATTTGGGATCGATATACCCGCAATCTTCGTAGCTATAGATTGACAATTTAGTTTATTGCCGCCTATAATGGAACTTTGATTTGTATTCGCAGGCATAGAGGATGGGGTTACATTATTATTCCCTTGAGCAAAAGTATCGTCTGCCATTGTTGTTAACAGAATGGCTGCTGAGAACAACGCCATCGATATACCCAATACTCCAATGAATAGTCGCGGAAAATGCTTGGATCTATTTTCAGAAATTGTTGTTACACTTCTCGTCGTCATTTTTAATTCTGACCTTACGGCCTTTGCATTGATAATCATTAGAGGTTATTGAACGACAAAATTCTTAAAGAGTATAGATCCTTTGACTACTGAAAGGAGCTTTGTAGGTTCTTCTAACTGTTGTTGGTTCTTATTACAAACCCTCTTTTCTTTGTAGGAGAACCAAATTCGCTAACAGGATTTATTTCAATATCTAACAATCATGCATTGGAAGGTCAAATCGTTTTCATTTCATCCAGAAAATATTATGTCATCATCGTTATTGCTTATGAAGATCGATTAAATTTGAGTAGTATGTGATCCACT
>JBEVTH010000322.1:0-2568 GCA_041156085.1 Candidatus Nitrososphaera maunauluensis | reverse complement strand
AGCAGAATAAGTATAAGGAATTCCTAGAAAATGAGTTAAGAAAATTGGATGAACAAGGAAGAGAAAATATTGGCAGCAAGCAAACTGCATATGTTGAATAGCATAAATCAAATGTCTCGAAGTACAATAGCAAATCCTTATTGTAAAATAAATATCAATCCTGTAAATGTTTACTCATATATTATTTTCTCGCCAAGAACAAGAACAGCAACAGCAACAAAGTCAAGCTAACAAGAAAGAACAAGAACAAGAACAAAAAATATACTCAACTGCAACAGTCTGGATATCAGGAGGAAATAGGCCTACTCTCTATATTCCTAATGGTTTGGCTAAAAAGTATAGAATGGGCAAACTCTGCAGGGTTGTGCTTTGATAAAGATAATGGCATTTTGATCAGATATTTACATGATAATAATGACTGATAATAGTAACTGAATACAATAGGGATAAATTTATTCGGTGGACGTCATATCATATAGCATAGAAATATGTGAATACAGTATGGAACCAAATAGTTATGTCGTCTAATGTGGCCAACCTTTTATACGTGTCATGTTATGCATCATCATCCTCTCTTCTTCCGTCTGCTAAAGAACTAATGATGAAGATAAATAGTTACTTTTAAACCCCTTACTCAAGATAATATTACTATTATATAGTTATACATATCTATAGCTATGCAATATTTGCAGTCAGAGAAAGTAGATGATTCATGGTCATTTAAAGAATTACCAAGATCAGAAACATCTTACCTTACTCATAGTTATCATACGTATCCTGCTAAATTCATTCCTCAGTTGGCAGCAAGATTGATAAACGAAAATAGTAGCGTTGGAGAACTGGTATGTGATACTTTTATGGGTTCAGGAACCACTCTTGTTGAAGCTACTGTCCACGATAGAAGAGTATATGGTACAGATATCAATCCTGTTGCAGTTTTGATCACAAAGGCTAAGACTACTCCTATAGAGCCTCAAAATCTTGAACGCAAGGTATATTCGTTAAAAAACAGTATACAACACCATCTAATAGATGGAAATAAACAAACATTACTCTTAAAGGATGATAATAATCTTGCAGTTGTCTCACATGAAAATAAGCGCATAGATTATTGGTTCCCTGAAAAACAAAAACACGATCTGTCAGCTATACTTTCAGGAGTAATGAGTATTGAAGATGTGAATATTAGAAACTTTTTGCTTTGTACGTTCTCAAATATTTTGAAGGGATGCTCAAGATGGATGATGAAGTCAGTGAAGCCCACGATAGACAAGAACAAGATAATAAATGATCCATATCATAGTTTCTTTGTCCACACATATAGGATGTTGGAGAAGAATCGATTATTTTGGAAAAAGATTGAGGGGAAAAAAATTGATTGCATTGTAGATAACGTTGATGCACGTAAAATGAGGATATATGACGATTCTGTATCACTAATAGTCACAAGTCCACCTTATGTTACCTCTTACGAATACGCTGACCTTCATCAATTAACTGCAATATGGCTAGGATATATAGAAAGGCTTTCAGAGTTTAGAACCAGATTTATTGGATCGATACAAAAAGATCACAATCAGTATGAGATATACAGTGATATTGGAAAAGCCATAGTAGATAAACTTCGCTTGATAGATAAAAGAGAGGCAAGAGGTGTAGAACAGTATTTCTTTGAGATGCAGCAATGTTTTGGAGAAATGTACCGAGTTTTGAAAAAGGGTGGTAGGACTTGTATTGTAATCGGTGATACTGATCTTAAAAAGGTCAAAATCCATAATGCAGATGTATTTTTGCAGACTATGGAAAGAATAGGTTTCAAGGTTTACAATGTGATAAAGAGACCAATACCGAGCAAGATTCTTCCATTAACAAGGGATGAGAAAACAGGTAGGTTTGTTGCCACAACTAAAGCAGATAGATTGGCTTATGCAACTGAATCGATTCTCATCATGGAGAAAGTATGATGATCATAAAATGGTTTTTACTTTTGAGGATCTGATCCAACTATATGGAAAGAAGAAAGAGCTATATTGTATAGATACTTATCGACATATCTCAGAGATTCTGAAAGAAGCAAAGATTCTTCATAAGAAATACTTTATGACTACTGGCAAGTTGGATCGTGAACGGAGAGCGCTCAAATGTAATGCTATTAAATAATGAGCTAATTTATTTAATAGCATCAATTTCAATTTCTACATTGTATTGGGTATTAGTGAAGATGAGGAAAGAATTGATGATAGATTATTTCATCTTTTAAGGTTGTATGGGTTTTTTGAGTTAGCTCTTTTGCTCTTCTCAGGCAATCCTGTAATTATAGAACGCGAGAAGTTCATCTGGTTGTCCTCTTTCATAGATACGACAAAAATCATATACTCTTTCGTATACTGTGTGCTTGTTCATTCCCAATTCTTTAGAGAGTAGGTCGATAGGTTGTGTTGGATTGGCTATCAATATTTTGAGAAATTTGGTTGTCTTTTCGCATTTTTTGTGGGCCATCGGTGTATGTAATATGAACCATTAGAATGTCCCCTGTGGATCAAAAGCTGAATACGTACTACCCATTTG
>JBEVTH010000321.1:0-2583 GCA_041156085.1 Candidatus Nitrososphaera maunauluensis | reverse complement strand
CCTATGACATTTTAAGTAGTTATGTCTCTTACCTGGAGACTAATTACAATATCTCTGCATCTACAATAAAGACACGTATCCTAACTACAAAAAATTTTAATACCATGATCTTGACATAAGTCCAAGAAAATTTAAGCTTAAAGATACCCAAAGTTATAAGAAAGAGCAAAGAGGCATATCAAAAGAAGATGTAATCGATATTGTGAATTCATGCTCTTACATAAGATTAAAGACTTATGTAACGTTGCTGGCTGGACCTGGATTTAGAGCTGTAGACGCATTATTTGTACGTATCAAAGATCTTGAATTAAAACCAGCAAGATATAAATTGTCATCACCTGTTAATAGATATATTAATCATCCTCTAATAATAAATATGATAAAAAGTATAGGATCCTAGATGGACTCAAATTCACGGTCAGATTCTGAAATGGAAAGATTCTATAAAAATACTGCAGTCGTAGGGATGTCAAAAAACGAAGATAAGCCAGCTCATTTTGTACCCAGATATGATATTGAACATGGATATAATGTTAGTCCAGTTATTCCAACGTTAACAGCAGAATACCTAAAATCAAAGAGTCTTGGAAGAAAGTCATATGCAATTATTGCAGATACATCTGAAAAGATAGATATTGAAGTATTTAGAAGATCAGAAGACGTGCGTCCCATAGTAAGTAATGCAATTAAGAAAGTTGTTCACCATGAAGCCAAAGTGATCTGGACGCAGTCGGGTCTTTACAATGAATAGGCAGAAAAGAACCTTCTGTAGCTCATATAGACTGGTCTTGATGTCAATTTGAATTCAACTAAGGTTATACTAGTAACGTATCCTGACAGTTTTCGGCTTCAAGAAGCAAAAAGTCTAGTTGAGTCAATGGCAGATTGTCAGATTGTAAAAGTTGTTACCCATAAGTATCTAGATCACTCTGAATATGGATTGGGTTCAGGTAAAGCTGAAGAAGTCAAAGAATTTGTAAAAGAATCTAAAGCAGAAAGGGTAATTGTCGACGAGCACCTAACATCAAAGCAAATACATAATTTAGAAAAACTGACGGGTACTCAAGTGATAGATAGAGAGCGATTAATACTTAACATATTTTATTCAAGAGCCACTACGACTGAGGCAAAATTACAGATCGAACTTGCTGAAGTCAAATACGAGATGCCGCGGGTAAGAGAAAATGCAAAACAAGCTTCAGGTAATGAAAGACCCGGGAAAGGGGGCATGGGAGTGTATGTTGTTGATGTGAAGTTCCGAGACCTAAAACGGCGTATGTCATTTATTAGAGAGAAGCTTGAAGATGCACATCGAAAACGTGCTCTATATCATCAACAAAGATTAAAAACTGCAGGAACGGCCGTTGTCTCATTGATAGGTTATACCAGTTCAGGGAAAACCACATTGTTTAATTTGCTTACATCTGAGCATAAGGAAACGTCTAGCAGTTTGTTTACAACACTTTCTACAACTACAAGGTCATTCAAAGTTAATAATAACAAAAAAGGATTATTATTGCTTATAGACACAGTGGGTTTTATCAGCAGGCTTCCTCACTATATGATCGATGCATTCAAATCGACATTAGAAGAATCGCTTGCTGCTGATTTGATTTTACTGTTGATAGATGTGTCGGAGAAGATTGAAGATATTAGAATAAAGTACGAAAGCTGTTGGGATGTTTTAGATGATCTAAAAGTAGACAGATCTAAAGTTTTTGTAATTTTGAACAAATATGATAGTATTGCAAATTCGGAAGAACAACTCAAATATGTTGTAAACGATCTAAAGATATCGAATCCAATAGCTATATCGTCTAAAACTGGATATGGCATTCATAAATTAAAGGCCATGATTGGACATCGTATGTTGGATAAATTGACATAGGATTACGCTGAACGTTTACGTACAAAGAAAAGCCTCTTTTAGGAGCCTCAAGGTCGGCATTCAAGATTTGCAGGTGCAGAAATTAAACTTGCATAATAATACTAAACCAAGGATGATAGTCAAAATCAAGACCATATAGTACACACTCTCCCTCGTCTAATTTAGTGATAAATTAATTCTACCCATGTTAACATACAAATCTCCTTGTGGTTAATTCCACTCTGCTATGATGATGTTACAAGTAATACATGATAACGAACACGCTAGAAATGAGATAACTCTTATTGCGCAAGTAAAGGACTAGATTTTGTTTCCTCTGTCTAGTTGGATAAAGGGTAACATTTACCTTAAAGGGGACAAGATTTTTTACATACATATGCTCCTTCTTGCACTTGTTGTCTAGTCCAGATGACGGCAATTCCATAAATGAACAGTTAAAGCGTTTTGAAATTTTAAAACAAAAGTTAGAATCTCCGGAATTACAAAAAGAAATTAACATTAATTCAGATAAACTCAGGAGACAAAATCGTTTAATTCATTTGGAGATTTTAAAGGGGCTAATTGATAAAATGGAATTATTGATAATAGACGCCGAGATGATAAATGCATTAGGCTATAAAATGTATATTGAGCATTTAATATCTCTCGTACAACATCTCTGAAGGTACAGATCAGTGAATCATTATGTAATGACC
>JBEVTH010000320.1:0-2591 GCA_041156085.1 Candidatus Nitrososphaera maunauluensis | reverse complement strand
TAAAGGTACTCATTATGTAACAAATATGAGACTAACACTTGAAATTCTCAAAGCACTACAAGATTTTGACTTTGTCTTGGAAGTTACGGGCGATTATACTGGTACATTAACTGGCAGAGGAGCATCACACGAACCTAGAACTTCACACATAGTAGCATAATATAGTATCAGATAGTGTAATTTCTCATTCTCTAATACTTACAGATTAGCCCTCTTCTTCAAACGCATAGTTTTTCAATGCCAGTTGGTAAGCAGTTCAAGGATAAATTAAAAGAGAATACAGCTAGTAGGTTAATGCTATGATATAAGAGAATACAGACTCTATTCCATCATCTCAGAGAACTATTTTTGTTTATTATGATGTTTCAAAAATTGTAGTCTATTGCAGCGATAGAGACAGAAATATTCTTATATATCTTTGTAAGTTGTTAAAAATTAATATTCAGTAATACATCAAAATCTGTATAATTGGATAAGTGAATAAGTTAGTGCATTACTGCTGTTGTTCTATATACTAAATAACTAGGAAAATTGAGTATTAGCGAGATGGCAAGAGTGCAGAAATCAATTGTTCTACGAACTTTACTACTGATGGTGATATTGATATCAGTTGTCATCATACCATCATTATCAATAACACATGCACAGCCAAAACCCACAGACCCCAGTTATGCAACGTGGTGGCAGCATTATTTTCAAGGAAATGTTGATGGAATGAATAACAAGATAGTCCCTGGTCCGCATAATGAGGCCTATAACAAAGGCTGGAAAGATGGATATCAGGAAATATATGGAGTAAACATACCCGTGCCGCAAGGAAAATCAACTGATTATGTAAAAGGATATAGAATTGGATATAGTAGCGGCAAAGGGATGGCGCAAAATGGCGATGATGTAGGTACTGACGAGATTCCTGATATTTGTCACAACTATTCTGCAGAATGGTGTCATGGATGGTCTGATGGCTACAAAGTGGGCTGGAATAGTGTAGGCAAGTGAGTGCAGCATTAAGGCTCAAAGCAGAAGGACAGATTTAGCCGCTAGTGTCTATCTTATTCTACCAAATTGTGGTCCTTGTCTTCTGCAAGCCTATGAAAATCCTGTTTTAGTTGTGACGATTCGCGAGAAAACTTAAAATTCGTTTGAACTTGAGTTAGCAGTCTTGTTGATAGATGCCTTTTGAAGCATCTATCCATCCTTCCTTATAGCCCAATTGGTAGGCTGTTTTGTCTTTCAAGCTTGTTGAATCGTCAAAGCCATGACGGCCATTCAATCCAAGCCAGTCCGCATGAGCCTCATTGTATCCTTTAGCAAAGGCTACATCAGATGGCACATTACTATTTATGTCAAGACATGAGTCATTATGAGGAGTATGAAATCGTGCTAGAGCTGAAGGTGGTAATACATCCACTTGTATTGCGTGTATCTCTTCTGCTTTCCATATTATAGACAAAAAGATTGTTCCAAGCATGGCAATAAAGAGAAGTGTTGTTATTACTACATTAAACTGAGTAGGCATTGAATCCCTAGATGTTTTAACTTCTTGTAGCCTCACACTATCCCTACATGCATCCTTGATAATATAATTTATCAGACAAGATGTGCATTGTCTTATGAATCGCCGTTCTGTTATTACTATACATCATTCAGACTATTCTTTACGTAAGGCGGCAGTGGAATCACTATCTCGTTGCAGAAATAGATTCTCAAAACCTAAGAAATATGCGATGGGATCGAACTAACGGTGGAGTACAAGTACCTTATCCTCAATACTTTATTCACGCAAATGTTTTCTGTAATGAAATTCATGGCGATATTGCACATTCTTGTCAGCACGGACCTGCACCATATAACATAAAAGTCTGTATTACCAAAGTAGATAATGCTCCTGACGTATTTTCAAAACTACTTGAAGTAGTAGGGCTGAAACCAAAGTATTCAAAATTTTTGTTCGAACGATGAACTTTTCTATTTATTCAACTTACTAAGTAAGGTAATTCAAGCCTCTAAGCCTATTGTGCAGTTAAAAACCTCTTCTGTTCACCCTTTTGGTCATTTATTAGGTACTATTCTTATCATAGAGAAATTCTCACTATGTTTGGTCAAAGTTTACGATACTTTTGTTTGGAATGCGGTAGTGAACTTCTTACTAGATTCATTGATATCAGTGGTCGTCATAGTTCCCAAGAATGTCCAAAATGCGCCTATACATTACTCTTTGGACATTAAGAGAAAGTCGAAAGAAGAGCAAGGGCAACGCAATCAATAACATAATGTCGTACAGGCTACTACTGTGAGACATATGACTTTGACTTCAAGCAGCTTTAACTTGGATGCTACTTCCTCTAGAAGAACATAGGAGCTAACTAAATAACCTCAGAGCAGATGAATCGGCACTGTATTTGGAACTCGAATTTCTTAACTACAAACACACTGCTTTCCGAGATCTGAGAACTGATACTGATGACATACAATTAGGAGATGTCTATTACTGTAAAGGGCTCTGTTCACTTAACAAAAAAAACTATAGCTTGATGATGCTCTATCTGTTTTGTGAATTCAAGAAACAGAACACCTTCAGAATATATTGG
>JBEVTH010000319.1:0-2596 GCA_041156085.1 Candidatus Nitrososphaera maunauluensis | reverse complement strand
ATTAAGATGCTTATTGTTGATTACCTATCTAAATTTCTAATCACTTTCTATTAAAACTTTTTTCCAAATTACAATTGAGTTATATAACATATTCAATAGCGTAAATGATGACTGGCAAAACAATATTAAAGCAACTACCAGCTTAGGTGGCAGTTAGTTGTTGCGTGCTTGTTTAAGAGAATGCAAGTGCTGCTAATCTATTACTGATGTAGCGTTGGTAAGTAAACCGGATTCATAGGATAACATTCCTTTACCAATAATAAACTACAATCACCGTTATAATTTGGTCTGTCACTCATTCATAAATTATTCAATCTGTGAGCGAGGACTAATCATAAAAAAGAAAAAATAAGACATAATTGTATTTTGTAGTATTCGTTTCCTATTTCTATTTTGTTGTATTCATCATTGCGCCGCCATCAGCAGGGTCAGGTCCAATCATTTTACCTTGCCCTAATGCCTGTTGTACGAAGCTGATAGCAAAGAAGGATGCAACGAGAACAGCTGAAATGACCATCGCAGATAATGCCGCATCCCGATTGTTAAACGTCGACACAAAAGACGGATTATGATATTTATGAATTGACCCAAATTACGCCCAAATTAACTATTGTGAATAGATCTCGGTAGAGAAATTATGTAGGTTCATATGCTTTGTTGCATGATTCACTATGTTGGAAGTGATACTTATTTGATCACTTCACATTTAGCTTACTAATAGTAATTATTCTGGTATGATTGACTGGTCTTCCTATAATGAATCACTAGTCAGACGTGGTCTCTTGGATTTCGATGTATTTGATGGATGGGATGGGATCATGAATTATCTCAAATGAATCTTGATAAGGTTGGTTAGTGAACCCTACGACTACCCAAATTCATTTATTCAGATTCTAGGTTACATGAGAGCATATTTCCACCTACCATATAGACAAACACAGGGTGTAGTCATAGCTCATGCAAATAAAGCACCATACATACCAGATTATAGTACCATTAGTAGTCGTATAAACAGATTGGAGATTAAAATCAATGAAAAATTAGGAAATGATATTGTCATTGCTTTAGATAGCACTGGCATCAAAGTATCTAATCTTGGAGAATGGATGCGGTACAAATGGCATGTTGGTAGAAAAGGATATCTAAAAATACACGTAGCAGTCGACATCAAGAAGAAAAGAATTCTGTCTTTGGAGGTAACAAGTGAAGAGGTATATGATGATGGTAAGATGCTAAAGAAGTTAGTAGACAATGCTTCTGAAAATAATCATGTGAAGGCTATATTAGCAGATGGTATGTACGATAGCAACAACAATTTCCGATATCTATCAAAGAACCACATTAAACCTGGCATAAAGACAAGAAATAATTCCAAAGTCTGGACTAAGTGACAATTCTACCACCAGTTAGTTGAGGTTAAATGACATGATCACTAACTTCAGAATCGATTGATTTATGAAAGATACTCATAGTAAACGTAACAATGATTGATCAGAGTACGGAATAACTATTTCAATATCTTTACGCTATTTTCTTTTCTATAACTAACATGGCCAGAACATAAAGGAGAAGCATTGGTCCTGCTGCAAACCACATGGTGATGCCACTGCCATCTGGAGATATAACCGCACCAAAGATAGCAATTATGATGACAGCGTACTTTAACTTATGTCGCCAGAACTTATACTCAACCATTCCAGATACAGTAGTTGCCCACATTATTATTGGGAGTTGATATGAAAATCCGAATATAATCAGAAATTGCATTACAAATGGAACGAATTTCCCGATATCAAAGAATGTACTTACGCCCATGGATTGTCCGTATTTATACAAAAAATTAAACACGTAAGGTATTACCACAAAGTATGAGAATAAGCAACCTATCGCAAAGAGTCCTATGGCAGATGCTGTAAACTTTTTTACGATTGCCTTCTCATGTTGATAGAGTCCAGGGCCTATAAATCCAGCCAACTCCATAACTATAATTGGCATAACCGAGATAATTCCAAGCATGGCTGCAACATTGATCTGTGTAGAGAAAGCTCCTAGGGGTGTAATTTGAATAAAGTTAACGTTCTGAGGAAGTAAATTCTCCTTCAGGGCAAGAATTACCTGAATTGCTATGTTGTTAAAGGGATCAGGGCGAAGAAGTGGAATCTTGTAACCATCAAGATTGAAGAGGCTGATGCTAAAAGTCATACAAATAGCCGTAACTGCTCCCACGGCAATGGCTATTCTGAATACCCTGTTCCTGAGATCCTGCAGGTATTCGATAAAGGTTCTTTCCCTGTACATTTACCTTTCAAATCAGGTATAGGATGTGTCAGCCAAAAAAATTCCTTTTGCATCGAGCAAGGATGTTTGTGAACTGAAAATAGTATTTGACTTAATATGCCATAACATAATATTTTCCCGCTAGACCATTAAAATGATTTGAGCTTCTATACATTAATGACATGATAACCCATTGCTCCGTTTGGAAAGGGATCTGCTAATTCAGCTGTCTGAATGTTTCCGGTCTTATCTGTCGATCTGGCGGTGAGCTTGTGATTACCTTTATCATTCAGGTTCACCTGTGTTGTCCACAGGACCC
>JBEVTH010000318.1:0-2616 GCA_041156085.1 Candidatus Nitrososphaera maunauluensis | reverse complement strand
AACGTTGATACAGAAAGCTAAAATAAAGGTGTTAACTGCTTTTTTTGATGTAAAAGGACATGTGGGTGATTCGGATAATCCAATTTTTAAATGAGGTCCGTATTATGTCTTGTCTGGCAGACAAAATTGTCTAACTACTTTTGTTATCCATTTATTCTCAATCTTGCCGTTTCAAAGATATTAATCCACATAGCCCATGTTAATCTACCTGTACTTGTATTTCTTCTGCTTGGATGATACGAAGCTATCAAAGTCTTATCATCGGGGAAAAGAGTATAAATCTTATTATGGCCAAACTTCAAACCCTTGAGATTATATATACTACAAAATGCATCAAAAGCAATCTTTCCAAGAGCTAAAATAACCTTGGTTGTCTTGTTTAGAATTTTTATTTGTGATGTTAGATGTTCTGAACAGTTTGATAGCTCAAATGGATTTGGTTTATTGTCTGGAGGTGCACATCTTACTGCCGAAGTCACATAGACGTCTTTCAAAATTAATCCATCATACCTGGATACACTACTAGGTTTATTTGCAAATCCGGTTTCAAACAAAGCTTTTACAAGCCAGTCACCTGAGCTGTCTCCTGTAAATATTCTTCCTGTTCTATTTCCACCATGAGCAGCTGGCGCTAATCCAATAATCAATAGTCTAGCTTTGGGATCACCAAAGGTCGGGACAGGTTTTGCCCAATAAATTTGATCTTTAAATCTCTTTGTTTTAGTTTTTCCTACATCACTAATGTATTTTGTTAATCGTGGGCATAGAGTGCACTCTATAACTTTCTCATTTGCTATGTGTAGTAACAAATTTTCTTTAGATAACATATACCATTATTTGACAATTTTGTTATAGCGTTTATTTATTAATTTAAAGTATCTAATACTTTTTTTCCAAGCGCCTTTCATAACAAATGTTGATATCCCAAAGTAAAATAACATAAGCTGCCAAATCAACTACTATTTCTCCATTATAAGAGATACCAATCCGGGGAATATTCCGTCCTTGGTAACAGCATCGTCATGACAGATACCGCAGGCTTGGACTCTGATTCTGACCGCTAGGTTCTGGAACATCTCGATCTATTATTTCAAAAGGACCATTGGATTTAGAAACTTGTACTGAATACATATCGTATTCTTTTCCATTATCCCCACTATCGTTTTTAATGGTTTTTAATCGGCAACTTTGCTGGTATCTCTCTATGCTCCACCTTGAATTGCTAAAGCCATAGGATGTTCTGAAAGATACTCTTCAGGCCATGCAATACCATCATCATCCTCGAGCATCTTCTACGAGATACCTGAATGATTAGAGTAAAATATTCCACGGTTGTTGATTGCATAGAACTCTCCTGATATCTTTGGATTTGCTGCAAGCATTGAAATGATTGTTCCATTTGGTTCAGGAAGTCCATCTGATACTAGCTTCCAGTCCCATTCTCCGTTCGCATCATCCTGAATAGATGATGTTCTTATATAAACTACTGATTTCGAATCCTAAATAGAATGTGCCTGCCAGGCTGATTGGGATACAGATACAACAATATTTTGAGGATCACCTGAATCTATTGCAACGCCAGCGAGATAATAATGATAAAGTCCTGCCATTGGTCTCTTACTAAGTATACTAAACACTAGTCTAATATCGAAAACATGATCTACATGACAAAACAAGCATCTTGTTGGCTGTCTGGTTGAGGAATACAATGGTCTACATTGCCTGTGTAGCAGCTAACACCAGAACGCATGAATAGTTGAATAGTTGATAATACTTTGCGTAGCTCAATATTATTTTGCAAGAAGGATTTGCTTTATCTTCTCGTTATCTATCAAAGTATCCATTACCTTGGTAAGTTCCTCTTCTGAAAGTGCGTCAGTTACTTCAAAAGAATCGACTGCTTTAAGTTTCCAAAGGTTTTCAACTGCACTCTCAACAATTGTTTCAGCATAATAAACCACTTTACCAAATGTAGTTAATGTATATCTTCCATTCTCTCTCTTCACTAAATCAGTTTTCATTAATCTCTCCATTCTTGAATAGTACTGTTTATGCGTAAGCTGCGTCGTGGCTATAAGGACTTCACTGTTAGGCTTTGAATTAGCAATAGTTTTAAAGAGAATCAACGATTTATCATCAGAAATAGCACCTAAAACATTCTCAATTAGAACCATTTTACCCTTAACCCTTATCACTCATTCCGGTAACATAATTACGACTTTGACACTATAATCCATTAGGTAACATAGTTACCGGACATTGTGAAAATCTAGGGTAAGATAAATTGATGGTTGTTATAGGGATATAAAAGAGCAAACAGATAGTGCAAGAGAATTCTAAGTCAGGTTAGAATTTAATTTATGCATAATGGTATTAAATAATTTAGTATACAGCTAGAATACTGGCTCCGTCTAAGTTTTTAAATATTTTAAAGGACAACAAGCAATAACAAAGTCTATCAGCTATAAATTCTTATAGTATTACTAATGCTACTCGTATTACGCTGAAAAGACACAACATTACTTTTAATTGATTATGATAGTGAGGATGGAGTAGAAGAAATAGGCAAACTAAATGCAAATGTTGCTCCATTAGCATTATTTGCACCCCATATTC
>JBEVTH010000317.1:0-2619 GCA_041156085.1 Candidatus Nitrososphaera maunauluensis | reverse complement strand
ACACTATTATTTATTTTTACAGGTTATTCTAATCAACACCCGGATAATATCAAGAGGTAGAGCAATCCTATATCATTCAGCTAAAACAATCCTGTCCAAGAACAATTATTACACAATAATAGTAGTTAGTAGTTAGGTTGTTATATGATAACAGTTAGTAGCTAAAATGAGAACCTAGTTGACAACTACTACCAAAACAACAACATTTCAACAGTTAGGACTTGATCTTGGAATAATCAAAGCACTCAAAGAAAACGGATTCGAGGAGCCTTTTCCTATTCAAGAGGCAGCCATACCATTGATTTTAAAAGGCGAAGACGTAATAGGTCAGGCGCACACAGGAACGGGTAAGACAGCAGCATTTGCACTTCCGCTCTTGACGAAAATAAAAATTAAGCATAAAGGTCCGATACAAGCACTGATACTTGTTCCAACGAGAGAACTTGCGGTACAAGTTACAAATGAAATTAATAAATTTGCGAGATATACTGGAATTAGAACTGTTGCCATATATGGTGGACAAAGTATTGGACTTCAATATAATCAGTTACGAAGAGATATACAGATAGTAGTTGCAACTCCCGGAAGATTGATTGATCATGTGAAACAGGATTCAATTCAGCTTGACAATATAAGGTATGTGGTCCTTGACGAAGCAGATAGGATGCTTGATATGGGCTTTATCGACGATATAAAGTTCATATTATTTTATGTAAATGAAGATAGACAGACGTGTCTGTTCTCTGCAACTATGCCACCGGAGATTTTGAAACTAGCGCAAGAATATATGCATGATGCTAAAGAAGTAAGATTAAATGAAGAAGAATTAAGTCTTGATACTATAGAACAATCCTATCTTGTTATTCCGGAAAGAGAAAAATTCAAACACCTTTGTAATTTCATTAAAAAGAGAGATAAGAAGCAAACAATTGTTTTTGCTGCTACCAAACAAAGGACACGAAGACTTGTAGACGAACTAAAGCAAGAAGGTTTTAAAGCAATCTCGATTCATGGCGACCTTTCACAAAGGGAGAGGGACAATGCAATGTATCGATTCAAGAAAGGTATTGATGACATACTTGTAGCTACGGACATTGCAGCAAGGGGAATTGATGTTCCAGCAGTAGGTCATGTTATTAATTATGATGTTCCAGCTGAGCCGTTGATGTACTTTCATAGAATTGGAAGAACTGCTAGAGCTGGTGCCACAGGTAAAGCCATATCATTAGTATCACATGATAGGGTTGACGACTTTGCCAGAATTTTGAAAAAGACGGAACAACCAATACAGAGACTCAATGAAGTGATGGGGATTACGGTTCCTACGATCCAACAACGCCCATATAATACATATCAAAAAGGACGCAGATATTGGCATAAAAGTGGCGGCTACAGAGGTCAAGGTGGATATGGTAGTAACAGAAGTAGAGGCTACGGTGGATATGGTAGTGGTATTAGAAATGCACGCAGCCATAGAGAACAGCAAGGTAATCATCACAACAGTGCACGATATGGTAAAGAATCGAATAGAAGTTAACGCTAACTAAATTGATAATATGTCGTCTCGACCTTATCTTCATGGCTCGTAAGTTTGGATTAAGGTTACCCATCCTGTTTTGTCTGACAGCTTGAATAAGGCATTTCTTTCCTTTTCTCTAAAAGCGAATTAGCATAACTGCCTTATCTCAGGTTCCTTATCTGATGTAAGGAGATTACTTTTCTTAAGTATGCAACTCTTTTTGGTGAAGGATCATTTTCACCCTAAATATAAGGAAACTTTGAAATGTAGGGTTACAGTAGAGGGTTTTGATGCAAATTTTTCCATACTAAATCTTCAAAAATAATATGAGCAAAGTGGATTGTCTTTTATTGACTTGTAGTATATAGTCTTATCAGTATTGGACTTCAGTCCTAGTTCCATCAGGACTATATCTGTATACCTTGCCTGCTTCTTCATCTGCTGTCTTTTTATGGGAGCCATCACAGAAAGGTTGATTACTACTTAATCCGCACATACAAACCCATCTACTTTCATTTCCTACTTTGACTTCCATTGGGCCCTTATCTTCTTTTCTAACAAATCTTGCCATAGTAAGAGAAAGCACACAGGGTATTATAAATCTGGTAGCAAGACATATCTTATTTAATATACTTTTTAATTGCTGAAAGATAAGTATGTCTACCTTTTCTATTTACCAATACATACACGGCATAATGGCGATATCCCTCAGTTGTGATTTTGAAAAGTGTTTTTATGTTAAGTTTAAGGGTCCATAACCAGTACTCGAAAGCATATGATAAGAATTGAAGCATGAATATGCAAGAACTGAAGTAACGTTTGAATCTGTAAGAAGATAGCTATCGTTATCCTCAATAGTTGGAAATAGGCGGAGGTTCACCTTCCGAATTCTTGCCTTCTTGGCATGGCAGCAGCATAGGCAAGTTAACTATCGACACCTTTATTTCGTAGTTCTTTATCCTCTCTTTCTGATTTCTGATATTCCCTTGGAGAGTCAATTGTGTCTAATTCCTGTCTACATTCTTCACATCATACAAGTTCACTCGAAGAGATCCCTATAACTATAATTATAATTAAAAATCTTCGTTTCTCAGCTCTGA
>JBEVTH010000316.1:0-2627 GCA_041156085.1 Candidatus Nitrososphaera maunauluensis | reverse complement strand
ATCCTCTTACAAAGCTTTGATGGATTAGAAAAAGTAATGGATTCTACAGAGCCGTTTAATATATAAGTATATAAATATAAATCTGCTTAATATTCCGATTTATAGAGTGTTTTTATAGTTAACGAAAATGTGAATTTGTAATTCCTGAGTCAGGGACAATTTATGAGATGGATGAGCCGCGTTTAAAAGATTTTAAAATTATTTTATCAAAGAACAAGAATTTTCATATAATTCATATTTCACTCCTAGATAAGAATGTTATTTTCATTTTCTGCTGAGATAATGGAACAAATCTTATAAAGTAGTTTATCACTCTATTTATCGTTGTTCAGCGTATCTAGGATATTTGGCAGGAAGGAAAAGCCCGATGAACAGATACATGAGGGCACATTCAAATGTAAACACTGCGATATGACCTTTAGAAGTAAGGAGAGATTAAAGAAGCATAATAATAAGGCACATGGTGGAAAGAATAAAAAATGAATGTAGTGTTCTTTGAGATGGGCTATATTGCATCTTCTATGATAATGTTTTAGAATTTCAAGGGTTGTGAATATCCTATCTTGGTAAAATAGTATATACTTTACTCACAATATATTAGAATCAATCTATATCACTAACTTCCTTAAACCAAATATATGTTGTGATAGTAGTCATTGATTAGGACGTGGTTTAAATGATCTCGATTTCGGCAATTTTGTTTCTATTGCTAATCACTGCTACCTTTGTCATTTTCGTGGGTACATACGGCTCGAACCCACCATCACGTGCAGAGGAGTGTAGTGGTAATGGTAATTCTACTTGTATATCGCCGCATTTGAACGTTCTCACTATCTCTCCTCTGTATAAGAGTGATTCAAGCGGAAAAGTCTCTCAGGAGGGATCAGCAAAAAATGTAATTCAGAAGGATACCCCTTTTATTTTACCCTTTCCCTAAACCCCTGTAATGGTTTCATGTTTTGTAAATATACTTTACAGTTAACGAAATGTTCTGATTTTTTTCTGATTCCTTGTAAGAACAATAAATGTTATCACAGGTAAGGCGAAGACAATCGAGATCACGCTGAATTCCGGCGAGGTATGACCAGCCAGGATTTCAACTTGTCCTGTACCTCTGTCAAAATGGATCTGAAGTTGTCTTAGTTTAGTGCTATTTTTTTGTTCAAAATCTGAATAGTACTGTCCGTCTTCGAAGACCGTAAAAGACGTGCTATTTTTTTGTGCATAAGAAGATAATCTTGGAATTTGAATTGTCAATGTTCCGTTTGATTTAGAATCAATATTAACCTGCAATGTTGCGTTATCCTTCTCTACACTAACGTTTCTGAGTTTATTACCGCTGCCGGTAATCTGGTAAATGATTGGATAATTCTGACTCCTAAATTGTAGGGCATAAGTGTTTCTGCCGTTACCTTCACTCGTCAACAAGGCTGCTGGTGCTTTATTTTCGATTCTTGTACTTGGGTTCGTACTCATATTGAATTTAGTTTTTTTAATAATTTTACTTTCCGGAATAATTGTAGCTTTTAGAATACTATGTTCCCTTGTGAATTTCGTATTCGGTAGCAGATGGTCCTCTTTATGATCGTATTGATTAGATCTTGAAAGAATCGTATCACTATTCAAGCTTTCAACAGGCATGGGAAATTTGAAAGGAATATTATCATTAGTCTTATTTGCGTGTTCCTGAGGAAATGCCTCCGAATTATTTAATGATGTTCCGAGAGGGATTAAGATCATTAACTCTAGTAGTAATAGGATAGTAAACGTTTTCATCAACTGACCTCGTGTATTTTAGATAATAAATTACTGGAGAAAAAACATTGATCGTTTGCGTCTACAAAATCGATTTTGATTTTAGAGTCATCTCATCTTATCGATAAAAAATCATCTGCAAGTATATATTAGATAGGAGGGAAAAGTTAACATATTTGTAAATGACATAGAAAAGAAGAGGACCAGGGTAGTTTAGCAGAATGGTGACAGTATATACTGATGCTTCCGGTGTACCTCATAATATTTATGGATATTATATTTTAGAAACAAATGAAGAAAAGTTTATCCGAAGTAAATTTGGACTGGATTCAATAGAGGCAGAATTTATGGCTATCATAGAAGCACTGAATACTAACACAGTTAGGAATTCCAAACATACCATAGTATATTCAGATTCTGAGAGTGTAGTTGATTTCATCCAAAGAAAAGTACAAACCCGTAAAGGAAGCATAGTCCGGTTACTTACAATTCAAATTCTAAATATCGTGGATAATATGGAAAATAAACCGTTCTTTGTGTGGATCCCACGGGATCGTAATTTAGCTGGGATCTTAATTCAAGATGAGGTTCCGAGAAAAATAAATAAACGCATGCTTTTCAAAGAATCGCTGTTGCGATGACAAATTAAATCAAACTAAAGGTCAAATTCGAAACTTCCATATAAGCTTCTAGTCTTGTTATTGTTATGGCCATCTGAACAGTCTCAATGGTCACTGCAACTTTTGTTATCCTCTGTCGCTTCGCAATCATCTGTAGAAATAAGAACGTAACGTTAATTATTTATAAATTTCTCATACTAATAAACTAAGAGATAATATAAGTCCTGTAATTCTGGCATAGCTAACAGTTGC
>JBEVTH010000315.1:0-2656 GCA_041156085.1 Candidatus Nitrososphaera maunauluensis | reverse complement strand
ACCCAAATCTAAAAACATAACCCAACCCAGAATAAACTTAACTTTTAGAACTATACTTGAACCGTAATAGGAGGATTAAAATATTGCTCATTTCTCTAGTTCAAGTAATTGTCGACTTTTATTTTGACAAGAAACTGTCCTAGACATAGTATTCTTTATGCAAGGAAATTAGAGTACCTCTAGCATTGTTGTTGCTCTACGTATTTCTCAAGCGTAGTCCGTAGATTGTTATCGGTACTAATAAGAGCTAAAGTACTGAATGAGCAGTAACTTAATGCTGCGCTAAGTCTAAAAAGACTTATCTGTATGAGTAAATCACCATACTATGAGTTTTTTATGGCAGAACATTATCAGCAAAAAACAACTGACATAATTTTTGGTAGATGGAGAAGTCAGATATTAGACCTGTTGCGTGCGTGTAAGGATACTTTCTAACATTTGCAGATCTTCTCCTGAAAATTCAAGATTATTTATTGCCGAGCCCCATTTTTCAAAGCTCTTTGACATACATATGATGTGTGTATCATCTGGAAAGGAAAGAACTGTTGATGAGTATTCCGGTTTGCTAGAGCAATCAGGTTGGAAGTATGTCCAAACCCTGCATCCTGATAAGCAATCTGGATTAATGGAAGTAATTGAAGGCAGCAAACTATAACCATAATTAATACGACAAACCAATAGAAATTTAAGGATAATATCAAAGTCAAATAGATGAAAGATTGCCAGAAGAATATAGGAGAAATATAGTGAATAATCCGTTATCACACCATGACCCGTTCTGAAATAATGAACAATTCTATGCTAAAAAGGAAGTAGTAGCAACAAAACAAGATACTGAAGCTGCTTACATCCTTCATCATGTCTTATGATGATATTTTATTTCTTTATTCCGGAGTTGCTAAGGTAGATTTTGTTGAAGGCATGGATGTGTGATTTGACATATACTCTGCGACGAGAAACATTCATTAGAACACCAAATCCTAAAATTTTTCTACCAGAACCTAATGCTACGAAAATATTTGTAAGTTTTCTTCGTTTGATTTGAATGCTAGTTCTATCATTCGCAAATTGTAAGGAGCCATACCTGGTTGTCAGTACTCTAGAATATATCTTTCCTTTATACCAAAACGTGATTTCTTCTAAACTTTTAGAAATAATATTACCTTTACCTTCATTTTCTTCAAATACATATCGTAGAAACTGATTTAATCTTCTCTGACTGCGGTCAATTCTCGATTTTACAGTATTGTTAGGAGATTTTCCATACAATATTGAACAAGAGGGAATCAACTTTCCTCTGAAGCTGTCAAATACAGAAGCTTCTCCAAGGCAGACAACCAAATCAGGCCTCAACTCCTGAACCATCCTGACTTTATAATCAATACCCTTGTTTAGAATATAGCCATCAGTGTTGATTATACAAATATCACAGAAGGTGCTAAATTCTTTTAAAATATTTTTAATTGCCTTGATAACAAGGCCTTCAAAACCTACAGGACTAGTGCTTCCTACAAATTCAAAGAATTGTCCATCGATATCTCGTAGATCAATTATCTGTCTTGATATAATTGCTCCACCAATAACATTTGGTGGTGCGATGTCCCCTTGACCTATATCTGCATCTATTATACAAGGTGTAAAACCATTTTTCAATGCTTGATTTATAATATAGACTGCAAGAGTGGATTTGCCTGTATCAGTATCTCCCACAATCAATATTGTTTTTCGAATTTTTTCACAGAAAATCTTTTGAAAAATCTCTTTCCATATTGATGTACCAGCAGTTGAACTATGAGCTATCCAACTCTCTCCACCTGTTATAATGATTTTACAATCAGAATTAATTTCAAATGGCAAAATCTTGCCAACATCTATCGAAACTTTACTATTGGAAACATCCTTTCCTAATACTTGACCAATTCCCTCTAGCGAGACTATTGATGGTCCTTTGACTAAATGAATCCACTGCGAGGACAAACTATTTTGATTATAACTTATAGTAGACATTATTTCGTTTATAAATTTGTCAATACAAGGACTCAAGGCTTTTAATTAAACTTTTTGAAAAGTCCAGCAGTCAATGAGCATAGAAAAAGCATAGAAAAGTCGTCGTTTCCATTATGAAACAACATTACATTCAATCTCAATAACTTAAGGAACAAGATAAGGCCATAGTAGTGATTGTTATGAGCGCTACTACTCATTCTTCTAGAAGATCATCTCCACCAAGTGAGCATTGCTGCAATATGTGTGGTAGAACTTTGAGTAGTGTAGAGGACTTAAGCTCTCATAAGTGAATGGAGCATCGACAGTCAAGTAAGCCACGAGCTGGAATAGGTTGATCCTTTTTTCATTTAAGTGGCCTTTGCAAAAGCTCTGCAACCATCTAATAATCGTATAAGACTGTCTGAGTATATACAAATATCAAAGACAGTTTAAATTCTACATTGCATTTCACAAGACATTCTAGCGTTTATTTAATGTGCTTGACCTTCTCTTCTAGGTTCATGTGATGCTCCTCTGCCTGTCAACGTGCCGGTATAATCTCCTGTAACCTCTAGGACAAAGTCAAAATCATTTAATACTTTGAGAATGTCTAACGTTAGTCTCATATTTGTTACATAATGAGTACCTTTATCATATACTGCTGGAACAA
>JBEVTH010000314.1:0-2657 GCA_041156085.1 Candidatus Nitrososphaera maunauluensis | reverse complement strand
TAATATTGTCTTTAGTCTCATCTAATGCTCGGTTGACTGTTTGTCGATATTGAGCATGTTGTTCTGTTGGAGAAGTTGAAGTGGTTGATGATGTTATAGTTGTCTCGTCTTTTCTTTCTTCTTTTCGTGATGACATATTGTTAATTGTACAGTAATCGCATATAAACTATGGTATTTAACGGCATATAATACCGTGGAAAACCACGATGATTTTATCGTAATACTTATATCAAGACCCCATTGTACTCATTTATTAAATCATGACAATATTTATTTGAAAATCCATTACCCAGATTGCTATTACCAAGATTGTAAATTTAGGAAGAATTAGTATTGAGTGATTGATGATGAGATTAAGCCAATAGTTCATTTGCTTGCTGGTAATAGAATCAAAGATAATCATTACAATCATGTAAAACCAAACGATGAGGTTATCAATGAGAGGTTTACAAGCATATAATGGGTATGGTTGTAATAATGGCGGGTGTATTCTAGAGTGTAGATTTTAGCCTAGGTCATAGAAGCTATAAAAAAGTTGTCAGTTATTAGATATAAACCGTATGAAGCAAGTGCGATACTTAATACCAAAAGCAAGATATTATAGAACTTTGCTTTCAAGATCAATATACCTTTAGACATCATATATGATGTAACACTTAACCAGGCATAATCCATCCATATATGAAAGAGGAATGTAAACAGGATACCAAAGATCAGACCAAATAGGAAGATTGAATCAGAGATTAATTTTAATCCTACTGTGGACCACCAGATTAAAAAGAACGGATTTAAAGCGCTAAAGACTATTCCTATTATAAATGGTCCTTTTCTCTATTGGTTTTGAGAAAGTAATTTTTATTGCCGGCATCAGCATCCGCAACGACTTTTCTTTTCATAAGGCTACGAACTTGTAGTAATGAAAATAGTGTTATCGAAACTCCTGCTATTACGCCAACTATCTTCAGGTTTTCATTAATTGTCAAAACAAATGGTGAAAATTTAGACAGACCCAATGCTAGTATAATAATCAATGGTAACTCTACGATCGTATGACCATAAGCAATCTTAATTCCTGCATAGGCTCCTTGTCTACTTCCATAGATAAGATTAGTAACAAATAGAGGACCAGGAGATAGCACACCAGATGTCGACAGAAGGATAACTTCCCCCCACAAATTCTAGTATGTTCATACCTGATACGTCTAGATCTACAATAATCAGTAATTAAAACATGATATAAAACGATAATGCTATTTCACTATTTGTTCTGACTTATGAGATTGGACACAACTTGAACAAACACGAAAGATAGGATATAGCATTATGGTTATACTTTTTTTCTCTTCCGTTATAAATAACAATTCTACCAAAAGCAATTCATGCTCCGAGAAAGTTATTTAATGTTGTCAGTTTTATTTCTGCTTCTGTTAATTTCTGTTTCAATAGAAATCCTAAGCTCTTCATCATTTTTAGTTGAGTAATCAATTCCCAGCGTATCAGCTAATGATTCAAGCTTTTCTCTATCAATATTTGCTCTATCTTGATTTTTTATTTGTTGCATCTCTCTTTTTGCTTCGATCCTAGACTTTTGATATTCTGAGGATGCCCTACCAAATGATCTTGCAATTTCAGGGATTTTCTTTGCTCCTAAAAAGAGTACTGCAATTACGACTACGATAATGATTATCTCAGCCCCATTTACAATCCCCATCACGAGATTCGTTAATCCGAACATTAGTTGTGTACTTGTAGAATACTAACAATTAAGTGTGTTGATCAAGTGTAAGCTACGAATCTTTTAACAATAAATGAAGATTCGAGTTGTATAATGATATACAGTATCTCAAAAACTGACGACTAGAGGAAAATACATTTGTAATATAGTAGGCCCAAGCATGGTAAAAACAAATTTGGAAGTAATATCCACCTAACTTTGCCTATTGAAATACCAGTACTGACGATCAAGAAAAACAGGATTCATTGTACTATCAAATCTAGTTGCAGAGCCTCATCTTCATCCAAAGTAGTTATTAAATAATTATGGCAGTCAATAATTTTTATTTGCATGGTTATTCATGTACTGTCCTTATGAGTATGGTTAATATGATCTTGTAATTCTTCCTTGGTACGAGCCGTTAATCCACATATTTTGCAGGTAGTTGACCGTCCTACTGTATATATCATTCTGAGCTAAAATCGGAATTGCCATTAATATCCTTTGTCTTGAACTGCATTCTCAAGTGACGTTCGCTTGACCTTGATGTATTCCAATTCTCGATTAAAATGTCAAAATGAATCTACATTCTTGAAAGTTTTCTACAACTTTATTTCGGATTTGTATGCCTTCTCTCTCAAGTATCTCCTTTTTCATCTGTTCTCCATATCTGAAACCACCTATCTCTCCATTTGACTTGACAACCCTGTGGCAGGGTACCGATATAAGATTTGGATTATTAGCAACAATCCTACCTATTGCCCTAGATGCTCTAGGATGTCCTAAGGCCCTTGCAATATCTCCATAGGTGGAAACTTTACCAGGAGGGATTTTGGTGAGAATGGAGTAAACATCCTTATCACTAATACTAGAATAATGCATTTCTTCTTTTTTAGAATCGTTTCGGCTCATAAATATTATGAAAGGCGTAGTTATTTAAGTT
>JBEVTH010000313.1:0-2659 GCA_041156085.1 Candidatus Nitrososphaera maunauluensis | reverse complement strand
AATGTAAAATGATAATGAGTTATGAAGGATACCAAGAAGCATTAGAATCACAAAAACAGAAGGAAGATGAGATAACAGAGTTAAAAAAGAGACAGGAAAGATTCGAGTTAGTAATCCAATCACTCATAGATGCAGGACAGCTAAAACCGTTAGCAAAATGAAGTTAATACAAACTGTGACAAGAAGTCTCATGGCTATTGTAACCTTTGCTTAGTTTCAATGTAGTTTCTTTGTGAACCTATAACAAAAAGAATGATTACTATACCTGCAATAATCCCCCTGTTAATACTCCTAAAGCGAACCATGTTGCATAATGTCCTTCATTTATAGCATGTTCTACCATGCTATCTGCATACTGCTCCATTTGTATATCATCAAACGTCTGTAAAATCTCGAAGGTGGCTTCAAGATCATCAATACTTATGCCATTTTGGGAAAGAGATGCACCCACTCCAGCTATCCTGTGGATAACCCTTTTGTCAATCTTTGAAGCATAAAGAAATGCCAACAGAGTAAATCTAAAGAATCCACATGCTAAGTCAGATCCGAGTAGCCTTTTATAGAACAGATCTATTGCTGAAGGTTTTTGCAAAAGTTGTTTTACTTTCTCGAGTTTTTCTGTTGCCATGTAACCAGATGGTTTTCCTCCATGATCATTGTTAGTTTCATTGTGTCTAGATGACTTCTTTCTGCCAGGGCGATGTTGTTCTGTTTGTCCTCGTTGAAGCTTTATCTCCTCTTTACCTTCGAAATGCAAAAAAATGCCTTCTTTTTCAAAAGGAGATAGAACTCTTTCCCTTAGATCAACTGGATTAAGAAACCTTTTGGGATGATTCTCGTTGTCATCTATGTATATGTCTCCATAGGTTTTATCAATGGTATTTTGTATAACTGTTGCAAGTCGATCATTTATTTCCGATGGTTTGAGTACCTTATTGACTGAAGAGTTTATTGCAGAAGTTAATGTGTAAAACTTTGCAATGTTTGTATCCAAAGTCATCTTCTTTAAAATCACCTTCTCTGCAAATCTTTTAGGGGTACGATATTTTTGTATTAGTGCAGAATATGCTACCACATATTGGAAAGCTAACTCGTCAATAATCCTTTCATCTTCATCTGATATCTCGCCATTAGGGTATTTCGTCTTTTTGATCACATATTGTCGAAATAGATTCTAGTATTTTTATTGTGTACTTCGTCTTTGATATGGGTAAAAGAGTCAACATAGGCTTAAGATACGAAGTGTATGCTAAACTCAAAAACAAAGGCATATTCGGTGAAACTTTTTCCTCACTTATTGAGCGAATCTTAGATGAACTTGATCTGGAAGGTAGAAAAAAGAAACTTGAATAACTGCACAACGCTTGGTTTTCTTAGCAGAGATTGCAAGGCGGAAAATCACAATGTATGCGACGGTAAGTGGTATGGGTTGGGCTTTGAAGTTCATTGTCACTGTAGTTGTCATAGGAAAAAAGAAGAAGCGTTAGATATTGGTTGCGGAACCGAATCTAACGCCTTCCAATGCAAAGTTAGTCGATCACTTCCAATGGGTGATGACCAAAGAAAATGACCAACAACAATATATCTGTAAAAAATATAGATAAAGATTTTTCTATTATTAATATTGACGACATACTGTCTATATTTGTAGACAGCAATGAAGCTTGTAAGGAGTGTGGCTGCGATCATAGTTTTAGGCCAACTTTCAAAAATACCAAGACAAGTATTGACGTGATTCGGAGCTTATTCCAAGTAGAACGCTCGGAGGATTTCTAGATGCACATGTCATCATCTGCTAATTCAAATGACTTTAACAAGTTTGCTGACTTTTGGCGACATGAGATAGGTGTCAATGTAATCCCTGCAGATACTAAAAACAAAGCTACTTGGATACATTGGTGCGAATGGCAAGACAAGCCTATCCCTGAAGAACAACACAACCAATGGAAATCGCAAAACTACTTTTCGAATGGAATGGCTGTCGTTCCAGGAAAGATATGGCATAATGAAGGAAAGAAAGGATTGTATCTTATCTTTATAGATGTCGATAAACAGGAGGCTATAACAGAAATCTGTACCAGAAATGGAAAAGCGGTTTCATTGCAGGAAATATCAGAGAAGTTTATTGTAGAACAACACAAAGATTGTCCAGATAGAGCTCACATGTGCTTTTATTCTCCAACACCATTTCAACAAAAAAGGGCAGATTCCATATTAGGTCTTGAAGTTAAGGGATTAGGAGAACACGGCATTATGTTCTGTTCGCCTTCCATACACAAGAATGGTTGTCCCTACGAGATCATAGGTACTACTACTCCTGTTACTTTAACAATAGAGCAGGCAAAAGAAATGATTGAGCATATTGACCGTATTTGCAAAAAATACAATGTAGAGTACCTTGAAAGATACTATAAAAACTTGCTTGACTCTACCAAGATTTACAAAGGAGCAAGACATGATTCGATGATAAGCATTGCAAATAGTCTTTTGTTTAGATATGTTGGCGGTAATGGTAAGTCAGAGCAAGAACTAAAATACATCTTTGTTAAGCAAAATAATATCAGGTGCGAGCCTCCACTTCCTGAAAGTGAAGCAGAAAGAATATGGAATGACGCAGTAGCGTATTATACAAGAACAAAAGAGCAAGAAAAGAAAATCA
>JBEVTH010000312.1:0-2669 GCA_041156085.1 Candidatus Nitrososphaera maunauluensis | reverse complement strand
TGCTTTTCTAATATTGACTTATTAGGATCTCTTTATACTGGCAGGACAGACAATACTACAAAACAATCAAAAAATTATATGAAAGACATTATGGGTTATACTGAAGAACAAAGTACACTTCTTCAATGCATCTTTAGACATAAGCTTGTTCATCTAGCAGAACCATTGCTATCAGTTATTAAATACAAATCACGTCGCATTGCATGGAAGTATAATCATTACAACACAGTTAACCACTTGCTTTTTGTTCCCGCAAAGACTTCAAGCAACAAAATACAAGTAGCTGCAGGTTGGGATATAGAATTTGATGAAATATTTGAAATAAGTATCTTGGGTCTTGCCTACGATATTTCAAATTCAGTTTATAGAACTGATGGCGGATATTTGCAAATGCTCGAAAAAGACAATAGTATACAGGATCGTTTCAAAAATTCTATTGAAAGTATTCATGCAACCATTGATATCTTACCTCAATCTGATGGAACACTAGTATGTAAGCACAAAGAGTAAACTCCCATTGACTCAAATCCATGTGTTTGCCTTATTGGAAGCACGCAGTTGATAAGAAATCTGTATACCATTGCATCCAAAACAGCATGGTTGTTGCCATAAAATAAGTAAGAAACACCTTCTTGTATACCGTCTATAAGCGAGTCAAGGTCTGCAGAACCAGTAGTCATCTTTAATGTATTTCTGTGTTCATTATACTGCTCCAGTGCAGAATGCATTTCGAAGGAAAGTTGATTTGTTGTTGTTGTTGCGTAGATAGACATTGAAGAAATCACTCACACTATGAAAGCTGCAGCTGGTTAGGAAAAAACCAAAGTTCATCATGTACAAACATAATTGAGCCTTTAGCAGTAACATTTCTTCCAAATAATTTTTGTCTTATTTCCTGTAGAAGTTGGCTTTGAACATCAGGATGCTTAGAAGTTATCAGTTCCTCCACTTCTAGTTTTGCAGAACCAATCTTTAGATCTTGCTGTACTATTGCCTTCGTAACAATACTATCCATTGTTGCTTTGAGATTATACTTTTTGTTTTCAATGAACTTTTGCACATTTGCTTGGATAAGTAAAGAGTCAGCTCCAAAAAAGCACATACTTGGAGGATAGGTAAATACACTCTCAGAGTTCATCATCTTTATTTTTAACAGAGGAATTTCATCGGATGAGATATCAATTCCGTAAATCTGCTTCCAGAATTCTACCAGGTTCCTATTGTCAGTTTCAGAGACCGGTTGGCTGCCTGCCTTTCTTGTAATGACATCAATAATACTACCGTAATTCCCAGATGGGGCTACAACCACCTTATTTCTGTGTGTTAACAAGTTACGGACAATAGCATTTGCAGATGCACCGCCTTCTCTTCTCAGTCTAACATAATCGAGTACACTTTCTCTTACATAGGCCTGGGGAGTTAACTCAACTGTGGCTTTTGTAGCCGCATTATTCTCTTCCTTTTCCTTTATGGTTAGTTTAATTGAAAAGCCAAGGTAAAGTTTAGCCTTTTCGCATCTATAAAGAGAAATAGGCTCTTCAAGGAGATAAATTCCTTGCATCATCCTCATCCCAGTGACTTTTTTTATACTAATATCAAGTGCTTTTTCAATCAGTCTTTTGATTATCTTCTTATCTTGTGCATCCGCAGTCTTTAATGGTCTTTTAACAGATTCGGAGAACTTTTGTTCATCCTCATCATTTGGTGGAAAATAGACAAGGTTTCTTCCGTCAGTTATTATGATCTTCCCATTACTTCTATAAGAAGAGGAAATATTCTCTGTTACCGCCTCTATTACATCGATGCTACCAGGAATCTTTATTGTAGCTACTGATGATGGTTGCTGCTGTTGAAATTGGTTATAGTTTTGTTTGTTGTTACTATTATTATCTTGTAATGCAAGTAAAATTAATTCACTTAGATTTCTGTGCAATACTTTTGACGCTATATCCTTTGTCAAAACCATCTTGATTGAGCCTGAACCATCATAGAGTCTACAAGACACTCTGAGGTCCCAGCCCCAACCTTCTTTTTCAAGGCATTTGTTGGGGCAAAAATCATAGATTATTGATTTACATCTATTACATCTCTTAATCAACCCAGATTTGTCATGTATGGTGGTTATTACTCCTTGCAAAGTAACACTCCTGACTGGTCTTTTTATTGATTCAATCTTCGGGTGCCATACGAAATCTCTATAATCTTCGACATTTTTGGAGTCTATCTTTGTGTGCTCTGTTATGACAAGAAGAAGTGATTTATCTGAAGGAAATTCATGCACATAAACAGAATTAAATTTGTAAATAGAGTTTCTTATAATGGGATACGATATTCTGTGACTCACAAAAGGAACCTTAAAAGTGGAATCTTCCACTATTCCAGAAAATAGCATCTTGTTTCCAAGAGCATCTTGTCTTTCAATAGTCTTTAGATAAACTATTCTTGCTGTTGTGGACACATATTTTCCTGGAATTAACTCTGATAATGTTAAAAGTGGTGTTGGCTGCTGTGAGGATGGAGGTACTGGAAGTGTTTGCGGATCAGGATAATCTCTTCTTTCCTGCTGAGGAATAGTCTTTAGTATTTCGTCAGTACTCATTATTCTACCACCCATACTCACTACTTGCTACTGCTTTTTTGTCCTCAGAATCTTGTACTCCTATTTCACT
>JBEVTH010000311.1:0-2674 GCA_041156085.1 Candidatus Nitrososphaera maunauluensis | reverse complement strand
TCTTTGCCTGACAGATGCATTACCTGGAATAGCTATGAATGACTGAGTATTGTATTTAGCATTATTACTCCAACCTTTCCTCTGCCAATAGCCTTCATAAACATGGTCAACCAGCTCTATCTCGGTTATCCACTTAGGATTCATCATTCCGTACCATCCTGGAACGATAGCTCTGACAGGATAGCCATGTTCAGCAGTCAGAGATCCTCCATTCATGTCGTAAGCCAAAATACTCCCATCAAAAAGTCCTCTCTCCAAGGGTATTCCAACATCGTAGCCATCATAACACCTAAACACGATGTATTTGGCGCTTGGCATCACTTGTGCCTTCTCAAGCAGCTCTTTTAGACGTATGCCCTTCCATACTGCAGTGCTGATCAACTCGCCTCCTATCTTATTACTCACGCATTCAAGTGTAGCAAACTCCTCTACAGCAGGCATGGCTCTAAGCTCTTTGTAATTTATTTCCAGGGGCTTTGTAACTAATCCCTTCACTGTTAGCTTCCAAGTACTCGCCATAACTACTGGTACTATAGGGTTTTTGTCTATTCTGTAGAAAAGATCAGTTGGTGTTATCTCCGATGCAAGAAGCGGTGCAAGTTTAGGATCCTCAAATCCTGAGGGTTTGGACTTGGAACTTTTTTGGAACTGCGATAGCAAAAACGAAGGAGATTGTTGTACTGCTTGTCTAGGGGATATAAGACTACCTAAGCCAAAGTAGAGGATAGGTAAAGCAACTGCTGATGCAATACCAGCACGAAGTAGTAGCCTTTTCTTGTAATCAATCTCTGTCTTTTTGCTAGTAGAAGCGGTAGTAGATTGTTTTTCGGTAGATATGGTTGGCCGGCGTGGTGATTTTCTCTCATAAAAGGAGGATAAGATGAATCCAAAAGCGATATTCGATGGAACAAGATAAATGGCTAGCAATCGAACCGAAGTTAGTTTTGTCTGAACATCAGCTTCAGCCAAAGCAAACAGCACAACACCCACAACGAGCAGAATAATGTAGGACAATAGTGAAGATTGCATTGCATTTCCAAAATATCCCTTCAAACGGAGTTTAGTATGCAATCTGCCAAGAGATAATAAACTGATTAAGCCGTACAATATGATGTTTGCAACTACGGCACCTATTAGCGCAGAGTATTTAGCGATTGGCCCTAGCGTCCCTACAGCTTGTGATTCAACTTGTCCAGGAGTAAGAGAGAATAAAGTTTGAGATGCAATTTCAGGAAGAAATAATCCACCAGCAAATAACCTCAGAAGTAATGATACTGCGATAGCGATAGCCCCGGCGGCAAGCCCGCCAAGGAATAATTTTTTATTAGAAAGATGATCTGACTTTTCCGTCACATTTATCTCTTCGTCAAGAAAGATTTAAATTTTTTTCCAAATTTAGCTTGGTCAGTTTACGCAAATGCGACCGTATATGAAAATCTGAAATAGATTAACACGAAATTGCTGAGCATTATGGGTGAAAAAGACTTATTACAAACAGAAGAGTGTAAAAATTATGTCAGTTTTGAAACCTGCTGCTACTTTGGTATTAACCGTAATTTTGGCAATCTCTCTATTAACTGCTGCGTCAAATTTATCTATGTCTGCGAAATCTGCTGCTGAAAATAAAACATCAATATCACTCAATAAGGTGCACGGAACGTTGATAGTAACGAACAAAGTCATTAATGAAGGCGGGGGTAACAAGAGACCGTCTGATTTTACAGTCAATATTCACGCTAATGATCCTGTACCTAGTTCTTTTCCGGGCAATTCATCTGGTACTCACATACAATTGCACATGGGAATGTATAGCGTCACCGAAACAAGGCCACCAGGTTATAGCTTAACTTTGTCAGGTGATTGCTCCGGCGGTATCATGTCGGTTGAAACCAAGAATTGTACTATTTCAAATTTTTACTCCAAACCTTGATTTAGTAAGAAGTTCTACCGGGATTCACATAATCAATAATAAAACGATCCCATCTCTGGATGGATAAAGGATTAATTACTGTGATGCTTTTACTTCAGTTCCAGTAGCTGTGACTTTCCTAAACAACATACAGTAGTATTGCAAAATCAAAATGCATCGGCAAACAATCAAAATCTTTGAAATATCTTTAAAAACAAGAAAAGTGGGCCCTGTTCAAGCAGTACGTATAAGTCCTCTTATTTTCTGTTGTAATTCTGGAGTCATATCTTCTTCTTTGATATTATGTTCTTTCGAAGCATGTTCTCCAGCTTTTGACATAATTTCCTCTTCTGTATCTCCTTTGATCACAGCAGCACAGTCAAATCCCGCATCTCTACAGGTTAAGCTTTTCATAACTGTTCATGATTAGTGATTATTTCTTTTAAGGATTATTGTTAGATATCTGTTTAACTACTCTTGTAATGGTGAATTCAAATTGCAGCTTCTTGTAATTCCTGTATGTATAGAATTTAACGTCCATAGAAGAATAGCGATGGATTTTTTCTGAGATCGCGAACCCATTTTATGAAACAATTTTAATGTTATTTATCTTTAGCTGTAATAATCTCTCTCTAGAAGAGCAAAGGTAACTCTTAATTTTACTGTCATACTCGGATCTTTCTTCTCCTCCTCTTTGGTCAAGCTCTTACCCACCTATCCGATGCATAAGGTTTAGTGTTGGCTTTAATGCCTTTGCCCTTATGA
>JBEVTH010000310.1:0-2685 GCA_041156085.1 Candidatus Nitrososphaera maunauluensis | reverse complement strand
CACCAATGACACATATCGCAGAGAAGGAATATTGATTGCTGTTTAGAGATGGGTGATTTAACATCTGAACATCTGTTATCTACGGCTGATTGTGATTTTCCTCTTGACATTTTCTCATGTTATAACGTAGCGATATAAAAATGACCTGTACAATGCTTCAACTAAGAAGTATAATATTCTATACGTTTTCTTTATGTAACGTCCGGCAACGATTGCAGCTTCTTCTACACAAATTTAACAGTGGCGTTTACTGCTTTACCGTATCGTCCATGTACATTTTCCTCTTTTTGACTACATAATTGCTTGTTGTCTATCTCATAGTAGCATACAATATTTAGATTGAAATTTGTTGCATAACTCAAAAAAATTTTGGTGGGGACAATCTGGTTGTGGTTACGACTACTATTAAGCAGCGTTCTTTTTGTGCTTGCGAATGCCATAATGTCGCGCTGAATCGCTGAATCACATGCGAAATTAGACGGTACCGTCAGTTGAATAGATGTGGATATAATATGGACCAGCATAATATTCTTTGTCATAACATATATTCGAAAATGCCCGTGCTACTCATGAGTACAGCCAACGCAACATGGATTGTTATCAACTAACGACTTTATACTTTCTTTTCTCCTGTGAGATATGAAATCTATTATACCAAAATAAAGCACCAGCCATTAGTATGAAATCAGTCAGATAAAACATATCCCAAAATAATAGTTTATGCAACTGACCATTTACAAAATCATTTACATATCCATCATCTGCTATGGCATTGATTAATAGCGAAAGTGAGGAAAGAAGCCAAGGAATTGATTGTGCATAGTCTTTTCGTAAGTTAACAAGTACCAAGAGGGAAGGAATAATTAGAATCAAGTCTAAAACAGGATATGACACAGTGACAACGACATCTGTAAAATTCCCTAGAACGAGATGTGACTGTGCAGAGGAAGACATAATATTAAATACATTGTAACTAATGAACAGAACTGTAGCAACCGATGCTACTACAACGGTAATCAAATTAATTTTGGTATGTATAAGACGAAGCACTGTGAATAAATGTACTGCAAGGAATACATAGCCAGCAAACCATAAAAAATCTGTAAAGGATACATGTATTTGTTCTTCTATACCCAAAGCAAAATAGTAATAAGCAAGAGTCAGGTCTGCAGAGAACCAAAAAATAAGACCCATTGTAAGAAATAAATAAGATTTGCCATGAAGACCTAGTAGGCCGTGACGCCATATAGCAATTATGCCAAAACCTGAAGCGATAGCTGCAGTTGTATTTAAAATTACGAGTGTGGAAGACCGTTTATTATTGTGGTCTGACAGGATTATTATAGAATTTGCAAGAGTAATTGAAATAATAATCGCTAAAATAAAATATCTTGATGTTTTTCTGTATTCTATAAAACGGTTTTCTGTTGACAGATCAGATCAACTGGAATATCTTTCATCGTATAAAGTTTTTTTCTCTACTATCCACAGAATTCTTGTATGAACAGCTCCATCTAGAGCAGCCAGTAAAGTGATGCAAAGAGGTCGGCTGCAATCTTTCAAATCTACATCAAGAAAAACTTATTGGCCCTCTGTTAATTCCTTAATACTCTATAAAAAGAAGATTATCATCTAAGTTTGAATTTTTAAATACCATAAATCTTCCTGTTTGTTAAATAGTTCTAACTATTACTAACTGTTTTTTCCCTCATAATTTTCCTTCGAAATTGGTTCTCTTATACAAGATAAAATCAAAGCCATCTTCTAATTGCAGTTTATGGTAGCCATCCTTTTCTTCCTAATCTCGATAATCAAATTGATCTTGTTGTTGTATTCACAACCGGTCCTATAATAATAAAAGAAGAGTAGGAAAATTGTATTAATACAATTTTTCGAAAGCGCAGAGGCATCTAGCCGATGGAATTGAACTTTGAAAGCGATTTCCATAGATACCATGTTGCAACACTTCTATATGGCTTCCATGGTTGAGATATTGCTAGCATTTCAGACTGTTTTGGAAGCTCTGGAAGAGAATATATTTTCTGCATTGCTTTTTTTATTCCTAGATCTGTAACTGGCAGGATGTCTAACCTACCAAGACAAAATATCAAAAACATTTCTGCTGTCCATCTTCCAATTCCTCTTACGCGTATTAACTCATCGATAACTTCTTCATCTTTCATCTCAGATAACGGTATAAGATCCAGTTTTCTCTCCATTACACTTTTCGATAGATCCTTTATGTATTCTATTTTTTTATGTGATAGGCCGATTGATGATCTTAATACCGAATCAGGAGTGGAGAGTATCTGCTCAGGCAGAGGCGGTGAACTGTTATAATATTTTATAAATCTACCGTAAATAGCGCTAGCTGCGCCTCCAGCAAGCTGCTGATAGATTATCGATTCGATCAAAGACTGGAAACGATCGTTGCGTACTTTAATCGAATATTCACCAACTGCTCTAATTATCTCTCTTAGTCGTGGATCAGATCCCGAGAGATATTTTATAATAACATCATTGTCAACACTCATGGTGGTAAGTGCCTACGCTATCTTCAATAGCATTAAATCTAACTCTAATTTAAACAAATATTCTAGCAGCAGAGGAAGATGAAGCTGCATCAATACTTATAACATATTCAACTTGATAATCTGTACGAGATCTGGTCAATTATTGGTTTGC
>JBEVTH010000309.1:0-2686 GCA_041156085.1 Candidatus Nitrososphaera maunauluensis | reverse complement strand
ATTATCTTTTGATAAATGGTCATAGATAGAAAATATTTGCTATATTCATTACCGATGTTAACTTACATTGTTAATCAAGAGTTTAATTAGATTATGCTACACCTCGTTCTACAGACATGCTAGACAAAATAGGTTTGTCAGAAAAGATTACAATGTCAAGAAATACACCTAAAATCACAGTCATTAGTGCATCTTTGTTCATGGTAACTGCTTTAATCACTGCAAATGTACTACCTTGGTCATCTTTAGCATATGCACAGCTTCAAGACAACAGCAGTAGTAACAAGAATAATCCTATCAAACACATAGTAGTAATAATGCAAGAAAATAGAAGTTTTGACAACTATTTTGGAACATACCCTGGTGCTAATGGAATACCCAAGAACGTGTGTATGCCTTTAGATCCACAGAATCCTAGCCATGGCTGTGTAAAGCCATTTCTCTCTAGTAATGTTGTCTCAGGTGGAGGCCCACATAGCTATCAATCATCTATAATTGCGTATGATAATGGTAAGATGGATGGCTTTATGGTAGCAGAAAATGAAAATAACGATATAATGTCATATTATAACAACAAGACAATACCATACTATTGGGACCTTGCAAAACATTATACACTAGCAGATAACTTTTTCTCCTCTGTATTCAGTTATAGTTTACCAAATCACTGGTATGCAATTGCTGGTCAAGCCCCTACCACGTCTATGTATTATGGAATGCACAAAGCCCCTAATGCTGTTGGTGGAGGTGGTGCTAATAAGAATAGCAAGAATAATAATAATATTAATCAAAATGCTGCTGATATAAATTATGGATTGGATCCAAACGGCAGCAACAACAACAATGGATTAAATACAAAAAACAATAGCACTAATGCAACATCTAACGGTGACCCCCTACCTGCACTTACATTAAATGCACATCTGAAAAAAGGTCTATTACATAAGGTACCTAGAGGAAGAGCAGGAGGACTAAACAGTCCTAGTCCAGGCGGACAGGTTGCAAAAGAGTACCTTGAAGAATCCAATCTAACCAGGACAGTAGCTGATTTATTTATGAATAATACTACTATCAGCTGGAAATATTACGATCATCCAATAGAACTAGGAGGCTATAGAACTGCAGTCAACAATGGACAGGCGTATGATTATTGGAATCCATTTGCTGCAAAGGGCTCTAGTTACACCCAGAATTACTATTCACATTTTGTTAATAGAGGACAAATATTTAGTGATTTGAAAAATGGTACATTACCAGATGTATCATGGGTGATTCCAAGCTCACCTATTAGTGAACATCCTCCAGCCAACATTACACTTGGAATGGATTGGGTAACCTATGTAATTGACAGCATAATGAAGAGCCCTGAATGGAATAGCACTGCAATAGTGCTTACGTGGGATGATTATGGTGGATTTTACGATCATGTTCCGCCGCCACCAATAGACAAATATGGTTTAGGGTTTAGAATGCCAGCCATTATAATATCTCCATTCGCAAAACCTGGATTTATTGACCATTCCAAGTACCAATTTGAATCTATGCTAAAGTTCATAGAATGGCGTTTTAACATACCATCATTAACTAACAGAGATAGAAATGCAAACAACCTTCTAAATGCGTTTGACTTTAACCAGAAACCTCAACCTCCACATATAATTCCACTTTCACAGAGGGAATTGAATGCCATAAACCCTTTCATAGATATTAATAGACATCCTGGTTGATAAAAAATAAAGAAAGCGATTGTTAGGAGCAGAATAAACAGTTTTTTTGTTAATATATATCCAACTTAAACTTCTTTTTCTTTGTTGAGCATTTATTCCAATGGCAGTACATTCAAAAAACAAGTCAATTCCTAATTTATCTATAGTAGAAAGGAATATGATCTTATGAAATCTTCTCCAACTATCACATATGCATGAAAATCTTTGTTATTTCCTTTTTAACATCCCTTGGCATATTTGGATCTTCAATTATCTTATGAAGATCTTTTCTATTAATACAAAGTCCCGTCTCGCTAATTTTGTAAAACCATTTGAAATCGATTGGACTTATTACAACAGTTGGCTTATTACATCCTGTCATTGCGCATCTGTTTAGGTCATCCTTACTGAAGCATATATGACCTTCTGGACATTCATAAATCATTGACCATATTTTGAATATTCTACTTCTACTTTAGATTTTGGTGATGCTAAAGCGACTACAGTGAGTATTCAAATAATTGAATTCTTAGCAGAGAAGCAGACTTAAGAAGATATAATATCAATATATTCCTCCATAGAAAAAGTGTTTAATATTAAGAATGTAGAATATAAATAAATTAGATAGCTAATAGGAATCACCACTACAAGGAGTACAGCTGCTATTACAACAAGCAATGCAACATGCTAGTTCTTCCAAAAGTATAGAGCAGCCTGCCTGCCATCCTGCTACTTTAGTAACGTATGGAAGCTCATGATTTCATTAAAAAATATAAGTTATAAATATGCATGATATTTGCATGATAGAGTTAATACCGCAGTGTGTAAAATGTGGTTCTCCTGTTACGGATTTAGTAGAACCAGAGGTAGAAAAACAAGGACAATTAAAACCAGGTCATTATATTGACAATAAATGGATGTGTAATGATTGCATGGAATCAACAAGTGAAAATACAGATGAAAATAGGGAAAGCAATAAT
>JBEVTH010000308.1:0-2688 GCA_041156085.1 Candidatus Nitrososphaera maunauluensis | reverse complement strand
TTTGGATAATCTCTATTCCTTCGGTATCAACTCCTTCTTCTATAGCTTTTATTCTATCCTTGGCATCAACTCCACTGTTCCATAATTCATCAAAGATAGAAGCAAAATGATCTATGTATGGTTGTTCAATGCTTACCAGGAGATTCTGAACCATTTGGCCGCCCTCAAATTTCTCTATTGTAGCAATCATTTCTTTATCTGAGACAGCAAAATCAATAGGCGGTATATTCTTGACATGCCTTACTTGAACACCAATGCTCAGAAATTTTCTGACTATATCAAGACTATCTCTATCTATGGAAGTAACTAATTTGATACCTTTATGCTCTCCTTTTTTATATTTATCCATCACTTTTTTATACAAGTCAAAGTAGTTGTTGTAAACTAATCTTATTCCTCCGTACCTAGAACAGACTGAAAAATCAGACGATGTCTCAAGAATATCTCTTCCCTTCTTTAATATTTCATCAACATTTTGTAATACTTTGATTTCTTTTAACACGTTGGATAGATATTGCTTCATATCATTTTCAGTAAGCGAAGAATGAACTCCAGTATGCGCTGTTAAGACTTGTTGTTGTTCTTTTGCAGCATTTAGCGTTCTTCTTTGTATTTCCTGAGTCATCTCAGCCGATCCCACGCTTATTAGTAATTTGGATTCCTCTATGGCAGATTTTCTGATTAGATTGCGTAATTTTGTATCTTGAGCAACGGAAATTGCCAATGAGTACCAACCTATACTAATAAAGCAAGCACATAACAATACTAAAGAATGAGCGGCTATACCATAAGTTGGCTGAAAAGCAGAAACTGAAAACGCAAGATCAAACATGACTATATCCATTGCAGCAATTGTAAGATAGTCCTTTATCTTCTCTACTTTAATATTTTTAATCACATTGGCAAATATAAAACCAAATAAAATGCTGTTACCAATGTTACCGGCACGGAATACTATTCTCATAAAGAATTTGTATGGCGAATTTGCTGGCACTGAAAAAATCAGGCCACTTCCAATTAGAAACAATATTAGGGGTATTGATGTTAAAACCCAAAATCTAATAATCCCTATTCTTTTGGAATAATAATAATATAGTAAACACACAACACTAAACCATCTAAAGATATTGTGAGGATAAGAAGTCAGTGGTGAAATGATATTAGATAGACTGATATATGCAGAAGGCCTAACTATTAGGGTAGTGGTGGAAGGATTTACTATTTTATATTGTATTTCACCTCCATATTTTTTGTCTTTCTGATATAGAAAGCGCGCGCTAGGCACTGCGCCTGCTGGTGATTTTTCAGAAATTGTTTTTGTCAACAATAATTCATTGATATTATCTCCAACCAAAGCTATTATCATACCCACTGCTGTCAAACCAAAAAGTAAAGTGATAAAATTTTTGTAATTTGTTTTATACCAAGAAAAGAACTTGATACTAATTGCAATCAAAATAGCGGTTGAAGCTAGTGCGCTAATAATATTAACTAAATTATGATAAAGTGTATTATCACATAAATTAAAATGATAATGACAATTAGTAGCATCTGCCAAAGTCATAAAAACGAAAATGCCAATTATTGAAAACTCAATGACTACCACGCTCAAAAATATTGTTCTAATAAAAATAGACTTTGAATAAAGATCTTTAACTGCTTGTTTGATGTATCCTAGAAGGATAATAGAGCTGATTGTGATAGTGGCTAGAGTAATAATAAAAAGTACGTCTTCGGAAGTGTTGTTGTAAGGTATAATCTGTCTTGTTGTTAATAAATCAATTATCACAACAACCAACGTTATTGCCAGAGTTCCAGTAGCTAATTTTCTAGTTAGCTTGATAGAGTGAAAAAATTTAAAAATCAAATCAGATTTTATCATAGATATTGCCAGTATTCGTAGTCGTCTTTGTCTACCGCTGATAATTTATGTGATCTCAGGCGCGTCAAAGATTGTACTAGTAAAATATATGCTGCTACAACTATATAAATAGAAATAGTAGCAATTATCTTTTTGGGCTTTGACCTTTTTTGGCATTCCTAGATTTTAAATAATAACACAATATTCATTAGAATCGATAGTTAAAAAAATTGAACGGGCCAAATCTTTCATTTCTTGTCAAAAACACAGATAATATTATTGAACGTAGCCTATAGCACATTTATTTATCAGATCTAAATGAGTATCTGGCTTAACAATAAAATTGAGCAATAAGTATCACATCTAGTATAATATCAATTAACAGTGGAATAGTCCAAAAATCATCTGAAGGGTTTGTTCAAGAAGAAACGAAGCATGTGGAAATATAAAATATGCCGAACCATTTCCCGAATCTGTCAAAATTATTTCTGAAACTTTTCTCTTCTCGAGTAGTATCATATCATAAAAAAGGAGTAGTAGAGTGATTGTACTCTGACTATTATAGCTAGATTATCTAGCTGCTCTTTGCGACCCACCAAGGAAATCTCGTGCAATTGACAATCCACGTTGTATTAGCCGCTTTATAGGACCTTCTCCCCTTGCTGTAAGTGCGTGGGCTTGTTCCAGTATTGGTATAACCACCACTGCACCAAGCAATAGTATAGCTGAGACTATAGCTATCGTAGCTACAGTAGTACTTGTTGTTGTTCTCGAAGAATTATTCATATTAAAGTTTACTAATAACAGATACTTAAAGAAGAAGTCTC
>JBEVTH010000307.1:0-2689 GCA_041156085.1 Candidatus Nitrososphaera maunauluensis | reverse complement strand
ATACTCCTATACTTGCTAATATCCTGCCTAAGTAATTTAGATATTACAAGGTCTTGTTGCTGAATATCTTCACCTGTCATAATGTTGTCTATTGCATTGGTAACTAGCAAAAGAGCATCTTCATATCCTTTAGTTACTACTTCATCTGCATCTTTGCAATCAAAAAGCGTGTATAGCAATTGTGTTTGAAATTGCTTTATAAAATTAGGTATATCATGTCTTCTTATCTCTATACCTCTAACAACTAATTCTTCATTATGGGTAATTCCAAAGTAATGCTTTAGTGCCTCTATGCTTTCGTCAGCCTCTAATGGTAATAGAACTAGGAACTTGTAATGACAGTCAACGGATATCTGAAGACCGGCTTCTTTTGAAAGTACGTCTACAAGTTCTTCACAGTCTCTTTTTGTAGTATTGTGATTGTCTTTTCTTTTAATAAACACCGAGTCCGTATCAGCGTATACTAGCTCATAGCCTAACTGTTGGACTATATCCTTTGTTTTTATCAATACATCCCTGGACATTTTGTTGATTTCTTCAAAAGCAAGCACATTTCCACACCTATTCCAAAGAGAACCAGTCGAACCGTAAAGACAAACAAGTATGTTCTTGAGGGAGTTAACTCTCTGCTCACACCATAAAGCTTCTCTGCTATCTTTTGGAAGTTCTTTTAATAGACCTTTGAAATAAAGCCGTCTTTTGAGAAATCTCTCGACTATGGTAGGTAATAATCCCTTCCTATCAGAGTATCGTATACTTCCACTTTTTTCTAAACTAATAGTTTCATAGCTCAAGTTGTGGTTTACAATTAGATTTGCATATTCACTCTCATAATCGAGCGAAATAACATTTTCATGCAGACCTATTTGCGGGGATATTATCATGCTTCCCTTATCCCGTATTTCAAGGAGCTTTGAGCCATTATATTCTACTCTTACTTTGCTTGTAGGTTCAATTCTGAGTTTAGTAAACGGGTATCTCTGGATGTTGAAAAACTGCTTTACTCGGTAATCTTTTTCTATCTTCTTTATGAGAGGAAGATAATACCGAGAGGATTGTAGTTGAATGTAGATTAATTTTTTCTTGTCAGTACGAAAGAGATTTGTAAACTTGTCTTCTTCCCAGCTAACTTTCTCTACTGTATCTTATTGTTGAGACAGGATTCGAAGAAGCTGTAATCCGTCAGATTCATTCCTGGGTAATATATAGAAGCCTGGATTATAAGAGTCTCTTAGCTTAAGGATTTGTCTATCCATAGTTTTAATCCACAATATAGTCTTGTCATTTTCTATACATATATCAAAAAGCCATCCTATACAGCTTGTCAATGAATTATGACTGCTCCTCCTGTGTCTCTTGTCTGTGCTTCATTTTCACATACAGATCATTTAATTTATTTTCAAATGAAGTGATATTCTGCTTGAGCTCTTGTATCTCTGTATCTTTCTGCTTTAATTCCTTTGCCAATGCTGCAATAAGTTTTCTATTGTGTATTGAAGCCATTACATTCAGTTTATCGCTCACAGTTGGTAAGGTGGAGTTACCCATAGCGGATTGTTCTAGATTCCAAGCTTCTTTTAACAGTAAGTCAAACGCACTCTTATGGCCTAAATCCACAAGTGCTGCCTGCAATTCTGTTCTCAATTCTGATATTGTTTCTTCATATAATTGACGGAATGAAGGTGTTATTCTTGCCATTTTTTATAAATCTCTAATTTGGATTTCGATTTCAATCTAAGAGCATCATTCCTCCTGTTTTTCTAACATACAGAACTACAGATTTTGGAGTTTTAGTATATTGATGTTTTATTACTGTGGCCTTAAACGAAGGAATGGCAGAAGTCTTGGAAAATTCTCTAATATGTACAATGACATTTGCTGTATGCTTTAGGTATATTCCACCTATTGGCCTTGGTATAAGACCTCTGCTTGTCAGATTTGCATCACCAGTACATATCAGCGCTACTTTGTTCTTGGAGCAAGTCTTGCAAATTATTCCTATGACCTGCTTTAGAATGTTGGCGCTTTCCATCTTGTTTTTTTATTTTCTGAAGAATTTTGTTATATTATTAACTACTAACAGTTTTATGTCTTTATTAGATTCTATTAGATCAGAAACCTGTTCTGCGATCAGTAGTTGGTGCTTCTCATTATAGGCTGGATGTACATACAGATTTTTGAAAACAATCTTTGGATCTATACCAGCACATTTTGCTGCAACTCCTATCTTCTCTGGACTAAGAGATGTCTTTCTAGTATCATAGTAGTCTGCATTATTAAAACAAACTCCCATTGACTCAAATCCATGTTTTTGTCTTATTGGAAGTACACAATTAATAAGAAATCTGTATACCATTGCGTCCAAAACAGCATGGTTGTTGCCATAAAATAAGTAAAAAACACCTTCTTGTATGCCGTCTATAAGCGAGTCAAGGTCTGCAGAACCAGTAGTCATCTTTAATGTATTTCTGTGTTCATTATACTGCTCCAGTGCAGAATGCATTTCGAAGGAAAGTTCATTTGATGATGATGTTGTTGTTGAGTAGATAGACATTGAAGAAATCAATCCACTCTCATTCTATGAATATATTTTTAGAATGTCGCCTGTGGTCATAGCCCTATCCTACCACCCAGACTCACTACTTGCTACTGCTTTTTTGTCCTCAGAATCTTGTACTCCTATTTCACT
>JBEVTH010000306.1:0-2694 GCA_041156085.1 Candidatus Nitrososphaera maunauluensis | reverse complement strand
GCTCAGATCGATGCATCGGTGATCGTTGGTGTTCTAATTCTAGCAAGTGTGACAACCATTAATCCAAGTATCCCCGAACGACTAAGAGCAGCCGAAGCGTTTGCAATTACCTGGGAAATGATATTACCATTTGCAATTTCCACTGTACTAGCGTTGGTTGGCCGTACAAAGATTGCTAAAATCCTTACTGCTGCTGGATTTTTACTTATAATCCGAATGTTGTTTGCAGTATGGCAAGAAACATATCAAAAATGAACCAGTGAATCAATCAAGGCTTACATTCTACAATACTGTCCGACATTTACGACTCCAACGAAAGGAGGCTTATTATTCTTCATGAGTAGTAGTTGGTGTTGGTCTCCTTTCCACAGTGATTTACTTATTATTATGAACAACCTTTGTTTTAATAACACAGATTACCATAATAATGATTCACAATATGAAAGAGATGGAACAAAAGAATCATGAGGAAAGTAAGAGCATGGAGAGGCCTGAGGAGTCCATTAGAAGATTTGTAGAGTTTGCAGACATATGGAATCAACATAATGCAAAAACAATGGCTTCATGTTTTGTAAATGATGGAGAATTTACAAATGTAATAGGCGAACATGCTAGTGGGAGGAATGAGATAGAACAGATGCACATCCATCCATTTAAAACCATACTAAGGGATACTATAGTTACTTTAAAGTCGATGAGAAGCAGATGGATCCATAATAAAAGTATAGTGGTTGTAGATGCCACATGGGAATCAACAGGCAACAAGACTCCTGAGGGTCAAACACTTCCAATTAGATATGGGCTATTGACTCTAATCGTAGGGAAAGATACTGACGAAAGGTGGAAGATAATAGTTGGGCATAACGTGGATTATACTTCAGCTTATACACAGAATGATAGGAAACAGATATCAGAATAGTGATATTTCTACACGTCATATATATGGGAATAAATTGAAAATTGCTGTGGTCAAGAGATCAATGTAAGCACCTAATCACTTACGATGCCACAAATCTTTCAATATCAGGACTGCAGGGTCCTAAGATTGTGAAGAATGCTTTGGTCAACACTATGAGTTTGTCGAGCAATTGCCTTGCAGCAGACATATATCAACTGAAATCTAAGATATCATGATTGAACCTGTATCTTCTTAGTAACGTTGTTTTAAAATATCTCTCGAAACAGATTTGTAGACACATATTCATTAGATGGTGGTGGCGGCAGTTGTTTGTCATCTCCTATTGCCATTATCTTGCATTGTTATCCCTAAGTGATGCAAATAATGTCCCCATCTTATCGAGACTGACAAGTCCTGCTTAATCAGTAAGCACAGCACCAGCCTTGATTACCTTTGTAAGTCTTTAGCGATATAGTCTATGCATAATATTATTCTGGTGTTTTGCAGAAGATTCATTGCTGTTTTTATTTTAGCGCCACTTGGTTTGACAACAACGGCATGCTCAGGTTGTTGGTTTTTCAAAATCTACATCCATCTCATAAAATCATCTACTTCAAGAAGGATTATAGGTAGTCTAATGAAGAAACTTCTATTCAATGGATCACGATACAAAATATGATTTAGCTTATCAGTTAATTTCAGATATTTTATCTCAGCAAGACATACTTCTATCAGTTAACAGCGGAAGTGGTAGTATAGCTGAAACAAGGGTAGAGGAAGGATTACCTTTTAGAATCAAAGATAAATGGGCAACAATCGGCGATGAGAATAGACCATGGCATATTCATCTTAATATGGATGAAGTTGTGGAAGCTAGATTTATAAAAGAATCAAGGTTGCCTGATGGAATAAAAAGTTACAGCATACGATTCTTTGATTCAAAAGGTGGTTTATTAATGCGTGCTAATTTTACGAAATTGTACGATGGTAACGGGAATGTGGTGAAGGAAAAAGTTGCCAAATTCGATGAAATATATACAAAATATGGAAGCAAGGAATTACTTTCACTTGGAATCTAATAGGTTGCGCGTTCATGAGAATATAATATATACAACTTAATTATATTTGATATGTACTTATTTACTATGGCCTGACTTCACAACGCCAGGTTTCTTTAATAAATACCCTCTAGAAGTATATGAATAAAAATAAAAAAGTCTGCATACTATATATTCTTTTTATTATGTGTTTTTAGTGCATGGCAGTTTGGACATAATGCTTGACAATTTGACTCTTTGTTATTTGATCTATTACCATCTTTGTGATGGTATTGAACTACATTTAACAGCCTATTACAGCTAGCACACTTGTGGTGTTGTTTTTCCAAAGTGTGTTGCTTAGTAGAGTTTGAAAAAGCATGTCTTTCTTTATATCGCCTTCCTCTACGTTTTAACTTCCATATGATAAATGCACCAACAACAAGTGCCAAAAGGAGTAAGAATACGATGGAATCGTTACCTTTGTTGTCTGTTGGTATTGGCTGTTGTTGTAATCTTGGTTGTGACGATGTTGGAGATGGTACTGGTTGTTGTGAGGTAAGCGATTGTCTTTTTTGAGTACCATTTCTAAATCCATCATTGTATCCTTGCATAAATACATCAGTATGTGCAAGTGATCCGCCGCTTCTCACTAGATATGGATGACTGTCACCATGTTGAGCATCGGAAAATCCATGATTAAAACCAGAATCATATGGACCAATAGCATGTGCTGATGGAAAATCAACAAAAAATAAA
>JBEVTH010000305.1:0-2708 GCA_041156085.1 Candidatus Nitrososphaera maunauluensis | reverse complement strand
ATTTAGGAACGAAGACAGCCCCCGCAATAGTGAAGATCGTGCAGAGCTTGCTAAAAATGTATGCGAGATTGTGATCGAGCGAGCGCTGGACGGCAATCCTATCTGTATCGAAATTTTCCAAAAAGCCAGGAGGCTTACTCGGCAGAAATGAATCCAGATGCGATTATTAAATTAACACCTGGAGAATATTGGACCACTGATAGACTGAAGGACGAGCTATACTTACACCTAATGAAAGTCACCGACAATGATGGTCCTCATCTTATGAAGTATCGAGAGCAGGCAAAGCATTTGATGTATAGAATACCAGTATACCAACCTACTCCTTCATTTGTTGTAAATGTGCAAGACCTTAGTGACAAACTTAAGTCTGAATTAGAGAGTCTAGATTACAAATCTCTAAACGATGTATTGAAAGAGGCTATCGGACGAATATTCGAAAGCATCAACGAGCGCTACTATCTATTAAGTGTCAAGAAATCTCTGAAATGGAAACTGGTGGAATAAGAAGATATGACAAATGTTGATAATAAGCTAGTTGGTAAAGAGTCTCCTCCAGACGACAATAATTATCCATCACCAAAAGATGACAATGGAAATAGTTCCCAAATTGACCCTTCGAAGGATTTGGACCCATATATCTCAGACAGAGATTATGTGGAGTTTATAGTTAAAACAATCAAAAGAACAGTAAGATGTGAAGATGCACTTGTTCGTCAGATAGTATATACAGGATTAAGCAAGGACTCCGTTAGCCCGATAAACCTAGCTGTTTTGGCACCTACCAGTGAAGGTAAAACATATCCTGTTTTGGAAACGATCCGTTACTTCCCAAAGTATGATGTTTGGAAAGTGGGATCGATGTCGCCCAAGGTCATAATTAGACAAAACGGTATTCTAGTGGATAATGACAACGAGCCGTTGGATAGCCGAATTAAAGATCTCAAAAAACAGATAAGGTCTTGCAAGGACGAGGAAAAGGCTGAGGAGTTAAAGGAACAATTGCATCAGATCTATCAAGAAGCCAAAGTCATGATTGACCTTCAAGGTAAAGTGCTAGTATTCCTAGAACCACCTCATAAGGAAACATGGTCAATCTTAAAACCAATTCTTTCACACGACGATTACGAGATCGAACATCCCTATGTCTACGAGGTAGAAGGTATGGGATTTAAGGTAAAGAAGGTTGTCACGAGAGGCTGGCCTGCTTGTATTTTCTGCAGTGCCAAAAACGAGTCAAACTGGCCTGAATGGCCAGAGATTCAGAGCAGGTTCCTTATCACTTCTCCTAACATGGTTTCGCAAAAATATCTTGAAGGAAATATATTGATAGCACAACAGGCAGGACTACCCAAATTACTTCAACGGCATTTAATTGTCTCAGACGAGGATGTAGATCTTGCAAAAAGATGTATTCTTTATTTGACGCAGCAACTCAAAGAAAAATCAGAAAAAAATACCACGAAGGTATGGATGCCATTTGCACGAACACTGGCTAGAATACTGCCCGCAGATAAAGGAACTGATAATAGGTTTACGAAGCGATTATTTTCATTTACCACCATTATAACCCTCTCAAGAAAGCATATGCGTAATAGACTTGAAATTGGAGAGGAGAGTCTTGTAATTGCAGATCTAGAAAATGACTTGGTCGAAGCCCTTAAAATAACCTATAACTTGAGTGGTATCCCACCGTTTAAGCTAAAACTCTTTACAGAAATCCTTCTTCCATTATTCAAGACAAAACAAACTCCAGATAAAAACAAAGACGGCGATAAAGAGGAAAGGGTCATCGCATTAACTACAAGTGAAATCTGCAAAGAATACAAGCTACAGACAGGTAAAACAATATCAACAAATAACCTAAAGAAAACTTACATCGATGAATTCATCGACAATGGCATAATGGAGCAAGAAACATCAGTTATAAACGCAAAACAGAACATTTACTATCCTATTGTTGATGTGTCAGCATCATCTCAAGTAACCACAGGTTATGGTGAGGGTGATGATGAATTTAAGGAAAAAGAAGAGAAGTATAAATCCATATCCACTTTAACATCAGTGGATAACGATCTGCGAAATATAAGCCTTATATTATCAAAAAATTGCAAAGATATCCCAGAAAACTGGTTGGAACTTGAAATTTCAGCCCTTTTTTCATATCCACTCAAAGATGGCAGTTTTGCGCTAAACAATAGTGAAGATAAGCATATTTGCATTCAAAACTTCATCAATGACTATCAAAAAAGTGTTAGTTTGAGTGGACAAGGATTTCGGCCTGTTTTTTGTAATTCTGATAAAGAAATATTTGGAAAAATTAAATATCTTGGCGTATTTAGTAAAGAAGAACATAAATCCATATCCACTGATAGTAAAGTGGATAACGATTTATCGAATATCACAAAAAAAGCGCCTGTCAACAATATCTTGTACCAGCAACAGATCATCCAAAAACAAAAAATTATTTTTTCACTATCCCTACTTCTAATAATATTCTAACAGATTTCTCTAAGAAAGATATAGCAGAAGATTTGAACTCTAACAATAATTATAAAGTCAAATCACCATCGCCGCTAATTACATCAGCCTCTATGATATTAGCCAAGGACTTTTTCTGTGACGATCCAGATACACCATATCAGGCTTTACCTAGGTGTAGTACTTACACACAAAGGTTACAATTTCACATACTGACATAGGTTACA
>JBEVTH010000304.1:0-2715 GCA_041156085.1 Candidatus Nitrososphaera maunauluensis | reverse complement strand
TTGGACCTAGTTTGGTAATATCGACTTCTGGATTTGCTGAGCCTTTAGGTATCATCACAGTAAATGATTTTGCTGTAGTGGAAGTAGAAGCGGCATAGGCCAAATGATAATGATGATTAAAGTAGTTATTATTTTGGTCAGCGTGGTAATAAATGGAAGATAAGAGATTGATCGAGAGACTATTGATGATAATGATATTTAATAATAATATAGAACGCATAAGAAGAGTTTTGGGATTCAATATATCTCTACTCATCTATCAATATTTATAGTAAGTGTGGTGAAGTTATTTGAAATTAATACCAAATCGGAAGTATATTATATCCTTCAGATGATAATAATCTTGACAAGGGTCTCGGGCATTTGTGCCATAGTTATTCAGTTCAAAATACAATCGTAATAGTCTAAGAGAATTTTTTGATATGAATGGGTAAATGATGTATATGAACAAATAAATAACCAATTAAGCAAAGCACTGTCGGCAATTCATCAATGACTATCCATATATAATAGATGACTTACCGACTCCTACGTTCTGAACAACTAATACGGAAACAAGTATATTCAACCTTAATTAGGATCCTTTCCCAATCTCGTTTTAACGTATAATGTCAAACCTAGAAGTCGGGCATAGCAGCAGTATACCACTTAGCAATACACCTTATCATAACAACGATGAATATACTAATGAGTTTCATAACACTAAATGCTATAATAGATACGCTTATTTTTTATTATGCAAATCATGCTTTTGGTGCTGTACATCATTATACTTCAATAAATCAACCAAGAGAATTACCAAATGTCCTTGTTGTGATGGAATTGATAATGACATAGCATCAATGTTTATTTTTTGAGAAAAGGAAAAAGAAAACATATGCAATTAAGAGCATTGCTCCTAATCAGTACGAAGAGATCGTTTGTTATCGTGTAAGGACGACATAGACATTAATAGTGAATTAGCTGAGATACACGCGTCTGAGCGCCTTGTAAAATATATTTCAGATAAATATGATGATGATAGACAATTAGTGGAAAAGGAGATATCTGAACTATGGCTGTCAGTTGATTTGATGCCATAATTCTTGATACAATAAGCATGGGTGCCTTATTAGGTAGATATGGCCATATACTTCATAAAATGCTAAACCAATTTTGGTTCAATACACTATTAGTGATTTTGTTTGGCCTGCTTCATAAATTTTGCGCATAACTTTCTAAGAATTAGAAAAAATTCTATTCAAATATTATCAGCCATATCTAACCATTAAGCTTATCTAATTTATTTAGACGATAATTGTATATTGAATACATCATCATCTGCCACGACAATGAAACTGAAGCAAGACCAGCTCTTGCTAAGAATTAATGGAACACTTCCAGATCTAAAGACATTAGGAAATGAGGAAAAGTCAGAAAGAGCAGCAGAAATAAAATAACATGGCATGAATACAAACACTTTTGTTCTTTGTTAGCCAAAGCAGTAAAAACAGATCAAATTTTTCATTTGCTTGTTGATGTAGGTCAAGGAATATTAGAGTATTGAAAAAATGTATTTCTGACCTTCGAATTGACACCTTGTCCTTATCATCGATTCTTCCTGATGCTATCGTTGCCGATATGAAATTCATTCCAGCGTTCTACAAATAGATCATATTCTTCTGAATATTTGAATAAGAATGTGGTGTAACGAATACAAGAATTAGTAATCGGTGATTATCGTACATGTTCTAATTTACTCCATAATCGCCTTCGCTAAAACATCTGACTGATGAGACTTTTCTTCTTCTATCCTTCCATAGATGCTTCTTCTTTTCCTATTTTGTCTTTTGTAGTAAGGATATGATTTTTTTTCATGTGCATCTCCAAGTCTTTTCTATTATAGCAAATTTGACTGCAGATACTGCATATGTTCTTGTCATATGCACATTCACATTTTTTTCTTTTAAGCATACGAATAAATCCTGACAATCTCATAGGTTTATTTCGCTTATCAAATAAAAAACTGTAGCACTATTTTGCAAATAATGGCACTCATTTGCTATCGCAGAAATTCTTCTACAACCACTTGGCTAAGCCGTTTAGATGAGAAATCATATGACCTCCCTTAATTTTGACTCAATTCACCTTTGATAATGACCATGACCCCGACCTTCTATCTGTTTTTGGCATAATTGTGTATAATTATTTCCACTCAATTCAGATGCCAAGATATAAAAACGATTCTGATCTCATAATTATTACTATGAAAAATCAAAACCTAGATTTCATACAAAAAGCATTCTTCATAATTTTGCTAGTTTTTATATTTGACGGATTAGTTTCGCCAATTATTTCTACTGGACGAGCATTGGGCCAATCTTACTATAATATTCCAGTTGCAATAAATCCAACTGTTTTAAACAAGACATCTCATCCAACAACCGCAACAACTCATACTAAAATATCTAATAATACTATGCTACCTGTAACTCCAGGTTCAGTAAATATATCATCACTATCGAAAACACCTCATCCAAAAATAGTTTCTAAAACAATGACTACATTACCTCTCAACACAACCAGTCCCACTATAATAACCAATCATTCACAATTATCACATACTCCTCACCCAAAAATACTTCTAAACTCGACAAGATAGCCGCTTAAACAAAGAGAGAAGTAAGAAATCGCGGTAACTAACTAACATTTGTTGTTATTGTTGATGTCAAGTTA
>JBEVTH010000303.1:0-2823 GCA_041156085.1 Candidatus Nitrososphaera maunauluensis | reverse complement strand
TGTCGATATGCATAACAAAGAAATTGTGGGGATAGGTAGATAAGTGAACAGAGCTAATCTAGGTCGCTACGTTCAATCATGCATTTTTACATGAATAACTAGTGCAAATAACGATTCATATTATCAACATAAGTATGAAATGTTCGAAGCAGTAACATCCAACAAATAACATCATCTTAAGGAAGTAAGAAAAAACGGAGGAATAGGGTTTGTTGTAATCGCTGTTATTTTTTTCATCAACAATAGATGATCATACTTCATCTTTTACATTTCTGCTAGTACTGTTATTACTTTTAATGAACCTGTTATATAGTAGAACCATAGGCGAAATTGCAGGGAACATCATTGCAGCCATTCCCGTATTCCAGCTGGCTGTGAATAATAATAAATCGCTATCGGGTCATATATCATCATTGCTTTGATCATGTATGGTTGGTCTTTTGATATAATACAGGCCAATGCAGAAGATGAAATTAATGAAATAAGAATTATCTTTTGTGATTTATGCATATCAGGTATCGTGCGAAGGAATTAGGAGAAAGCATTACTTTTACTTTCTGTTACCATTAATTAAGGTATTTGCCTGAAACTTTGAAGACAAACTTACATTATTTTAATAATCAGATGGTAAGGGAAGGTATCTTGTCATTTATTTTGTAAAAATGTACTATCGTTGATCATTTACATCATATATGTCACAATTATGAAATCTTTATGCATAACAAAAGTTATAGAAAACAATGAGGAAGCATCTATACAACGTCTATTAAATCATATTGAGGATACAATCTTACTAAATGACAGACATTGCAAAAAAGGTAAAGAATGCAACTCAGGATATTGAAGCAAAAGCCAAGACTGAAGAAGATCATGCCAAAGGGAAACCCAGCTCTGAAACTCTCAACAAGGCAAAGATAAAAACAAGAGATGCCTTGTAGGTTACCCTTCAATTTTTTGTTGTAATATGAATTAAAATGAGTTTGACAAATCTTTGGATCTAACTCATGTAATCTTGAAGATGAAATTTAAGTCTTATACTATTATGTAATGACCATTTTTAACATAACTTTGACTCCATTCCTTTCTGCCTGATGATTATTCTTTCAAATTATGCAGGTTTATATTTTTAGGTACGACTAACCTTCGAACAAGTTTGTTATACTAATCTAATATGAATTTTGTAAATAGTTTTGGGAAACTTTAGATAGATATACCAGAACATATCATTACCATATTGGTATATGTCAGCTGCAGATCAAAGACTAAGACAATTTTTAAACGAAGGTCAGGCCTGGGAGAAAAAACCTACTAATATTGCCGGAGTATTTCTAGTAAAACTACCTACATTCAAAGGTATTTCCCCATCGCTTGCTATAGAAGTAAATCCCATAAATCCAGCTGGTTCTGTCACAAAGAGAAGAGGGGTGATAATAAGATCAGGTTCGGAGCTTGAGGAAATTAGCCGACTGCTTTCAAATCCAAAGGTTGCTCAATTAGCAAAAAGCATAGATGAAGTTAATCCGTCTAAAGAGTCTAGAACTACAAAAAGTGGAACTGATATTTTTGAAATTTGACATCTTTCTCTTTTCTCCAGAACCCATTTTTTTGTTTAGAATAATGCCTCCGGATTAGAATATTGTACCCATCGATATCGAGTATTACCGATCCGCAGCTGCATGGAGGAGCCTGACCTAACATCGAAAGAAAGGAAATATAAACCGAGCAATGAATATTCTATAGTACCCTGATCAGATCGGATCAAAAAAATAATTTCTACAACTTAACAGTATGATAAATTATGTTTTGACTATCTCTACAAAAATGAAGACCAAGAGATGTTAATATCTGATTTTTTCTATAAGGAGAAAACCGATGACAGGTACAAAATTGATAATGAGAACCGCACAACACATTACAGTAGAAGCTGATATGGAAACAGACGCCGACCTCGAAAAACTAAAGTGATTCCTAAGTTAAATATGCTAACACGAGAAAATAAAACTCAAATTCAATGATTTAAAAAAGAAGATAATATAGTAAAAGCCTTTTCTTAAAAATTTTATCATATAATAAAAGTAGCAGCAATTTAGGATATTAGAATATTTTTCCTTATTCGCATACTTGTATTTAATGAAACCTTTATAGCCAGGGTGTTAATACACTATATACTAGTATGGTTAGTACGACTGATAAAACACAAAAACTTGGAATTACCTTGCCTAAGTCAATAATCCAAAAGATTGATACTGTGCGTGGGGACGTCCCACGAAGCACATTTATCCGAAGAGCGGTTGAAGGCTATTTAGTCAAAAAAAAGAATAGGTAAAAAATAAAAGATGACATTTGAGGTACATTCGAAGTCATACAATCTATTCCAAATATGACTAACTCTGCCATGTGTCTTTATAGCCACAATTTTTTGTCGGATTGCAAAATTTTTACTGTTTTTTCTAGTGCATCGACAGCCATATCACAATCTCTATCCGAAGAAACATACGATTGGAATTTTGTCGGAGTTGGAACAGATATCCACCAGTACATGACTTTCATCATTTATACACTGACAAATAGATAGGATTGGCCAAATGGTAGGCCTTTAGCCTATCGGGTGTCCTATATATTCGCCTATCAAACGAGCTACGTTCGTTTCAGTATAAAGGAAATTTACTTGTTGAAATGGATCGGCGCTACTACCGTTACATTATTTGTGATGATTTGAATGGTATATCCTTATACTATTAAAATAATATTAAAATCCAACTAGCTCTTTTACTTCAAATCTCGAACGTTCTTATAATCTTCGACGACCCTAACATTTTGGTC
>JBEVTH010000302.1:0-2826 GCA_041156085.1 Candidatus Nitrososphaera maunauluensis | reverse complement strand
GGGATGCCTAAATAGATGATAACCATAATGATGGACAAGTCCTCATTGAGATTCAAGCCTGCGGCATCAGCTGTCAATGATTTTTTCACCAAACAAGGATTCAGACCAATTCTTTAGCTAATGATCTATCGTCTTTGTCATAATAGCGATTTCTTGTCATCTAATGATCTATCCATAGATCAGTAAATTGAAACTTATCAACATCTACTAACCCTTTATCTGTTAACTTCAAAGAGGGTATAACTGGCAAACAAAGAAAAGAAAGTAACATAAACGGATCTTTTATGACATTATCGCCTAGCTTTCTGCAAGCTTCGTTGACTGCCGTGAGATTCGAAATTACTGATTTTATACTCTGATCAGACATTAGCCCTGCAATAGGAAGTGGCAGGCTTGCCGTAACCTGTTCATTATTGACTACAGCTAGACCTCCACCAATTGATGATATGTGTTTGGCAGCTGTTAACATGTCCATATCATTCATTCCCGCTACTACAAGATTATGTGAATCATGTGCTACACTACTTGCTATTGCTCCCCTTTTTAGACCCAATCCCTGAACAAATCCTAATGCTATGTTTCCTGTTCTATGATGGCGTTCAATAACTGCAAGCTTTGCTATATCTCTCTCGGAATCAGCTACCGGTCGATAATCTTCGTCTACTTTAGGTTCGATAATCCGCTTTTGCGTAATTATCTGTCCCGGAACAACTCCAATTACTAATAGTGATGATGATGATGATGATGATGTAATTGACTTTGCATGAATCGTAAACATATTGGGATCATCGAGTGCTTTAATATACATTGTATTTTGTAGAATAGATAACGAAGACGAAGAATTATTATTATTATTATTATTATTAACTAGAATATCCGACGTCCCTTTTTTAATTCTGTCTCCTACACCGCTGTTGCTACTACTACTCGTGTCTATTCTCTTTCCATCAAGGAAAACTTGTGATATTCTAAAAGATTCCAAATTGTCTAATAATATAAAATCTGCTCTGAATCCAGGAGCGATTGCACCTATGTTCTTTAATCCAAAATATCTAGCAGTATTAATAGATGCCATCTGAATCGCTCTTATTGGATGTAAACCAAAAGAAATAGCCGTACGAACCAAGTAATCCATATGTCCATTTTCTCTTAAGTCAATTACGTCGCGGTCATCTGAAATCAGGCTTATATGAGAGCTGTTGAAATCATTAATAAGAGGAATCAACTCCTGTAGATTTTTTTCATGAGCTCCTTGTCGTATCATTATGTGCATGCCCTTCCGTAGCTTTTCCATTGCTTCTTTGAGATTTGTACATTCATGATCACTACCTATGCCAGCAATAACATATGCATCTAATGATCTTCCTGAAAGGAGTGGAGCATGTCCATCTTTGGGTCTTGAGCCTGCCACTATTAATTTAGATAATGTCTGACTGTCTTTAGATATGACTCCTGGATAATTCATCATTTCCGCTAATCCTATAACAAGATTAGGGTTGCAATCCATGTATTCGTGTATATCTTTATCTAAAATTACTGCACCGGATGTTTCCATGTGCGTAGCAGGTACGCATGATGGCATCATAACATACACCTTGACAGGCAATCCAATGCTTGAGCGAAGAAAATAATCGATACCTGATAGTCCAATGACATTGGCTATTTCATGAGGATCACATATTACAGCTGAAGTCCCATGCAATGCAGCTATACTACAAAATTCTGGTGGAGCTAGAAACGTAGACTCTAGATGAATATGCCCATCTATAAGCCCAGGACACATAAACCTTCCTTGAACATCGATAACATTTTGGGCATCATACTCCTCGTATTCTTCAGTTTGCCCAAACCCTACAAATATTCCATCAGCGATAGCAACACCACTCTTATGGATCTCCCCTGAAAAAACATTGACTATGTTTGCATTCTGTACAATTAGATCAACCTTTTTCTGACCTGCTGCCAAATCAATCCTTCTTCTCAAATCTGCTATAGAAAAATTAAGTTCATCCGATGAACTAACTGTATTAGTATTAGTTTTTTGTTCGAAGTTTGCAGTGTGGTCCATTGGGTAAATGCAATATCAAAGTCCAAAATCCAGGATTATAAACATTCTTAGTTATTGCCGTTACGAATAATGACAGGGACAAGTTCCATAACCTACCTAATTATCTAATACACTACATAACATATACTATGGTCAGTATCGTTTCCTTTCCCACGGAAATACAATCCATTTCTCATGATTTAATACTTTCCCAACTAACGGGGCATTACTATCTTTGTATCTGGTCATAAGAAATGCAAAGTCGCAGTCAAATCCGTTTACTACATCAAACACTTTGGTAAATGTATCACCGGTATCATATATGTCATCAACAATAAGGTATTTCTTGCCTTTAAGTAATGGGGGCATCTCTTCCACAAGTAATTTTTTGTTTCTTATAGGTATAAATTGTATATTATTAATGTCTAATTCTCGCGCTATCAATCTAGATGGAATAATGCCTCCGTTCGTAATTGCTAAAATAACATCATATTTCTTAGCAGATCTTTGCATGGAATGTACAATCTTTTCTACTAGTACTTCTACTTCCTGCCACATGCAATATTCTTTTGGTGAGCTCTCTTCACTTATTTGTGCCTTATAGTTCAAATCTTTAGTGCTCCACTAATCATTTTGTTTGATAATCACTTTATTAACGATTCTCATAATTGGAATATTCCCATTATATGAAAACATTGAAACGTATGTTATTGCAAGCTGTGAGAACAAGAACGACTTGATTTGTAAGGAATCCCAAAATGGTAAATATACCCTGAAAC
>JBEVTH010000301.1:0-2858 GCA_041156085.1 Candidatus Nitrososphaera maunauluensis | reverse complement strand
CTGTAATAACTCGTGATTTGGAGACTAAAATCGAAATTATGCTACAAACTACATGGCAATGATGAAGATCATGGTGTCTTTGCCAGAGAAATGGTAAACCTATTGGCAGGAAAGAAAAGAAATGAGCAAGTCTGCAACATTCTAGAATATCAATATTATTAATTCGTTAATTTCATAATAAATACTATATATCTCTAACATTTTGATAAATGCGAAAAAATCGATCTAACTTATTTTTATAATTGAGGAATATGGCTTTAGTGTAAGTTCTATCTTACCCTCTCTTCCGTTATTTCCTGTAGCACCTACCACTTTTATTCTATCGCCCACATTCAATTTGTTTATAGAAGAGCTTTGGTCACGCCAGCCTACTATACGAATCTCCCCAGTATCATCTCCAAGTAGAGTATCAGTCACAGGGACAACTCCGGTTTTTGTGTTTACTTCTGTCATATTAGGTGTATGTAATACAATTGCCTCTATAACATATGGATTTTCTGAAACCTGGATATCCTTAATTTTTGATTCAAATTTTGATAAGGTTGGAAAAGAAGGATCATTATCCATTATTCTAATATATGAGTCCTCTCTGGACAGAGTAATAGAATTACCAAAGATTCTGCTCGGAACGCATTCTATCATTGTATCAGAAGTTATTTCATTAGTTATAAGCATGCTATCAATAACGACAGATAAGAATTTACTAGATCTATCCACCGCTAGGCAGGTTATGTTGCCTTTGCCAGTTTCTCTTCCAATTGAAATTACTCTTAAAGGCATAACTTCGACTTCTGTTTGCGATCCAGGAAACTGCAATACAGTTCCTTCATCGCCATGAATTTCAAGATCTCCATTGCCATATTGCAGATTACCAGGTTTGACCCTAACTCCTATAAGCCTAACACTGGCACCCGTGTTGAATACCTTTGGGATCTTCTTGTCATCAACGTTCCATATAACAACACGTAAAGAACGAGTACTGGTTTCATTTGAGATTTGCATTTGTAGCGACTTACTTGGTTCTCCTCTAATATTGTTGAATTCAGAAATTCTTGGATTAGATTCAATGCTACCTATAATTATAACATTGTCTTGTGACTCCTTGACATCATTAACTGTAATTGTCATTGAGTCGATATTTGGAATAGAACCGTCATCATTGCCAACTGGTTCAATATTTCCGTTTGAACCCAAACTGATAATTGGCTTACCGTCAAGCCCAGACTTAATGTAAGATCGAGAAATCCTTATTAAATCTCCAGGCTGCAAGCCCATTTCATCTGGAATGCTAATCTGATTATCCCAGAGTTTAACTTTGATGCTAGTTTCTTTATCATAGACTGTTAAAGTTCGGTTTATAATCTCTTCATTTGTATCCTTTTTGAGAAATTTACGAACGGGATAAATATTCATAACCCGAGCGGTGATAGTTACCTCTTTTGCACCAATATACAGATCTTTGATCTCCGAGCTTAATTTAGGGACATTTTCAAATGAAATACCAAGGTCAGCAGCAACTAAAAATAATGCTCCTTGATCTGTTAGATAACCGGCACCAACCTTGCGCTTTTTTTCGTCGATCAATTCTCTGATCTGCTCTGCAGTGATGTCTGGCTTCTGTTTTAGTAGTAATTCCACCATCTTCTTAAAATCAAGAGACAAATTAGTCACAAACCCCCTGTATTGTAAGTTCCTCTGAAATTATGATATATACTTGCCTATATGCTTTGATAAGTATATGTTCAGTGACAGTTTTGTCATTATTTTATCTTATATATTGACATGGTAGTTTGCTTGGAGAATGTAAGATTCTATTCATTGGCTTTCTAGACTTAGTACTAGCGAGTTGATAATCATTATGTGCTATATCCGGTAAAATAGGAAGTATTTAGCTAAATCACTAAAAAATAGATCGTAAGCATTCTAATAAGCATAATAGCCGATGAACTGTTACAGAAACTATTTGCAGGTCATGTGGTTCAGAAGAACTCTATGTTGCAAAACTATGCAGGCTGTGCAATCAAACACTATATATGACTTGCAACCGTTGTGGATATATAACTGATGAAAAAGTCCATGTGGATTGTAAGAATGCAGATTCTACGTGCTAACAAACTAATTAATCATCAACTCGCTAACTCTTCTTTTATCCTACTTACCAATTCCTTGTTTCCAATTGGTCTGTTCAATAAAAAAAATGGTTTTTTTTATGTCAGGATGACACATCTGGGTTTCTACTTACCAGTAGCATTACTTTCTCCAGCTAATCCTGCAACGCCAGGCTTGTTGGCTATATTGGTGTTTTTAGAAAGCGTTTGTGTATTATTTCCTTCTACCTGGTTCAATTGATTCGCAGTTCCAGCTGCTTTGGGTCCTTTCATAGTTGCAACAGTAGATGGAGTAGTATTACTAGGCTTGCCACCCGCAGCGGCAGCACCACCACCACCACCACTACTCTTATTACCATTTGATTGTTGAGATGTGGCGTTCTTTTTTGTTGAGTTTGCTTGTGCAAATGCTGACAATGACGAATGGAAGCTCACAGATGCCAAAACTAATCCAAAGCTAATTGCAATCATCAAAGAGACAGTCATCATTTTTCTCATGTTAATACACGACTGTATAATAACGGGTATAATAGTTTTAGATCCATATTATGAAATTAAAATATAGATTCTTTTAAGAATCATTGAAAATTATCATAAATTCATTTTCAAGATTTAAGTTCGACCTCAACTAACTGACGAAAAGATACTCTTAGTCTCTATCCACAGTAAGGGCACTATAATCCATCCCTTTGATAAAATTACTTTATCACTGTCAATCGTAGACTGGCTTTCCATCAGAGGTGTATTTCT
>JBEVTH010000300.1:0-2867 GCA_041156085.1 Candidatus Nitrososphaera maunauluensis | reverse complement strand
TATCAATGGGTGAATAAACTTATTAATTTGAATATTCTTGGTGTTAAAGATTCAAAAATACTGTTGGAATTCATTTATGTCGCTATTGTTTTAACCTGAAACACAGCTACTAAAACCACATTCAATGCACATGTTGCAACCTTCTGTAATTATTAATCTTGCCTTGCATGACGGGCACATTTGATCTTCATTTGGCTCAGCTGATGATACTTGTATTGTCTTCTGCGGAGTGCTGATCTGTTGTGGTATATCAATGGTACTTTCTCTGATTTGATCCTCTTGTATTTCTGTTTCCTTAAATACTTTTTCTACTTGTCCTCTAACATACGGTTCTGTAATGTTTTTATATATATAATCAATGACATATTTGCTTGGACTTACAATAAATCTCTTCTCCTTTATATTATTGCCAGTAATATGAAGTACTTGTTCATGCCTTGAACCATCCCTATACACCGTGACTCCCTTCAAACCAAGTTCATGCGATAACAAATATGCACACTTCACATCTTCTGCAGTCACATCGCCTGGCATATTGATTGTCTTTGCAATCGCATTGCTAATCCACCTCTGCCATATCGCTTGAGCCATCAAATGGTCAGTCCAATGGATATCGATTGCAGTGACGAAAATTTTCTGAATCCACTCTGGTATCTCAGTCAACCCTCTTACTGAGCCATAATTGTTTGCAATCTTGGTCAGTATTTCATCACTGTATAGTCCGTTTTCCTTTAAGACGTTTTCAAACACCTTGTCAGTATAAAAGAATCTTCCAACTGTTACACGTTTCTCAAAAACTAATGCAAATATCGGTTCAACTCCATTTGAGGCATCTGCAATCATAGACAGAGTACCTGTGGGGGCAATTGTTGTCGTCCAAGAATTTCTGATTCCATACTTTTGAATCTTTCCAATTAGCGAACCCCACTCATATGTCTGTATTTCTTTTGGTAACTCATAGTATCCAGCAATTGGAATCTTACCAATGACATAATCTGTTTCTTTAAACATAGGGAATGGACCTCTTGACTTTGCAATAGCGACGCTTTCTTCAATGCTATAGTATGATATTGCTTCTGCAAGCTTGTTCATAAAGCCATAGCCCTCATCTGAGTTGTAGGGAATCCTTAATAAAAATAACAGATCGGCGATGCCCATTATACCAAGGCCAATTCTTCTTGTCAGCTTCGTGTTAATATCGATCTCTTCGATAGGGTAATTGTTCATGTCAATTATATTGTCTAGGAATCGAGAAGAAAGCCTAATTGCCTGTTCATATCTTTGCCAATCGAATTCATACATTCCATCTGCCTTTCGCTTTACAAAATTTGCGAGATTAATTGAACCTAAATTGCATGATTCATATGGATATAGAGATTGTTCGCCACATGGGTTAGTTGCACGTAGTGGTCCACCCTTTGCATTAGCACACGGGTTATACTTGTTTATATTATCAAAGAAAATAACGCCAGGTTCAGCACTCTTCCATGCACTGAGTGCAATCAAATCCATTAACTGGTGCGAATCAATCTGTTTTATTGATTCACGAGTTCTTGGATTGCGTAAAGTATACTTGTGATTATTCTCATTTTTTGCAAGAGAGTGCCAAAAATCTTCCCAAACACCTACGCTTACATTAAAGTTCTCAAACACGCCAGGTTTTGTCTTAGCAGTTATGAATTTCTCAATATCAGGATGCCATGCTTCAAGAATACCCATATTTGCACCACGTCTTTTTCCACCCTGCTTTACTACATCTGTAATAATATCAATTATCCTCATAAAGGACGTGGGACCAGATGCGACTCCAGAAGTTGAAGCAACAATGTCACCTTCTGGTCGTAAGTCAGAATAATTTATTCCTACTCCACCACCTGATTTGAAGATCATGGCAGCATCTGTTGATGACTTCATGATCTTATACATGTCATCTTGCATGTCGAGAACAAAGCATGCGGACAGCTGACCTAGTCTGGCGCCTGCATTCATCAATGTTGGTGTATTTGGAAGAAAATCTCTTGATACCATTAAATTATAATACTCTTTAATCCGTTCCTGGTACATTGCTAACTTACCCTCGACTATAAGTCTAAGTAGTTCCTTAAAGCTGATTCTCATTTGTCCAGACTTTGCAAGGTAAATATAATGTCGAATCAATGATTCGAAGTGATACTTGTTGAGATAAAATTCACCAATCTTCAATTTCAGATCAAAGTCGTCAATTTTAGCATAATATTTTTCTGCTTCTTCAATAGCCTGGATACATCTACCTGCTAAATTGAACACTCGTGAATCATGCAAAATATCTGGAATTGCCACGAGAATGGCAACTCTTTCGAACATGAGTTTTGGGCCTTCAATAATTTCGTTATTGTTATCTCTTAATAGGTAACGTGCTGCTAACACCCTAAGCGAATTAACATCAAATGCCTTATCCACCTCATCGAGATCCTTTTTATTTAGGATCTTCATCTTGTCATCACGAACCTTGCGTCGTTCATGCCTATACAGAATATAAGACTTTGCTGTTTCAGACAAACCTTCCTCAATGAGTATTGATTCTACCATGTCCTGTACGTCTTCAACACTCGGAGTTCCATCTTTTTCAACTGAGTCATATCCCTGCTGAACCATTTTATGTACAACTTTATTTGCCAGTCTTTCTGCCAACGGATAATCTGGTTTACCCGTCGCTACAAGTGCCTTATAGATTGCATCTGATATTTTTGATTGTACAAAGTTGACTATTCTGCCATCCCGTTTTCTTATCTGTATAATTAAATTCTTCTTTGAGTTATTAAACTCAGTGACACCTGACATTACGTTATACAGAAAAATATATCAGTTTAAAAGCATTGTCTAATTAA
>JBEVTH010000299.1:0-2920 GCA_041156085.1 Candidatus Nitrososphaera maunauluensis | reverse complement strand
TTGCTGCATATCAATACCCAAAACTACAAACTCTTCTTCTGTATATGGTATGATATCTTTATAATGCGATATTATGAGTTTCTTCTGCTTATCATTTAATTCTTTTTCATTATCATTTACCTCATTTCCACATTGCAAATCGTGGTGGTCGATAAGGAATATCGATAGAGTATATGCAGATTTGGAGGTTAGGTTAGGTTAGTTCCTTTGTCAGGGCATGGAGGAGGAGTCAACGGGTCTTCGTTATTGTTATTACCTTTTTACATGATGTCAATCCTCCTCTTCCTATCTGTCCTATACCCCTCCATAACCTTTCCATAAAATTTTCCAATATCCAAGATGGTTTTAGAGCATTTGCGTCTAAGGCCGATCCTCTCTTGGTTGGTCGTGCGGCAGAAATGGCTGGAATTAGACCATAGTAGATGTAGGGCATATACGATACGCCGCGGGATCAGCAAGATTCTCAATCATGTTGGAAACAGTTTTAATTGACAGTTTATGCCAAATAAACTATTGATTTTAAATCAGCAAGCAAAAGTATGGATAATTCTGGTATCTCTTTGGATTATTAATGGTTCAAGCTTTCTTGCTATTAAGATTGCTATTGATACCATTCCCCCAATGCTAAGTGCCGGGCTTAGATTTTCTATTTCGGGAGCTATACTTTTTGCAGTCTATTTTTTCCAAATTAAACGCATCGAACACAGAAGTGATCATCATCATAGTAATAATCCTCAGCAGCAGCAATACCAAAAAGAAAATCCTCCTCAATACAAACATGAACATAACAGTAAATCATCACCACCACTTGCGTATCCACAACCATCTACACATGAACATATCAGCAGGCAACAATGGAAACACAGCTTGGTTCTTGGATTAACATTATTCGTGGGAGGTCAGGGGCTGCTTACTTGGGGAGCACAATATCTTTCTTCTGGAATAACAGGGTTACTCAATTCTACTATTCCCCTATGGGTTGCAATAATTGGATATTTAATATACAAAGAGAGAAAAAAAGTAGGATTAGGACAAAGACTAACAAAATCAACAATCATTGGATTATCTGCTGGATTTGGTGGACTTATGCTACTGGTAGCTCCATCTATTACTACAGGTGATCTTAGTCCGATAGGAACTGCAGCTCTTATTGGCAGTTCTATAGCATGGGCTATTGGTTCAATTTATTCTTCTAAAGCCAAGCTTCCAGTTAGCATCCTCGCATCTTCTGGCATGATAATGATAACAGGCGGTCTAATGTTAACAGCTATAAGTTTTGGTCTTGGAGAATATCGCAATCTAGATTTATTGCAAATCTCTGGTAGATCCTTAGCTGCACAGATATATTTGGTTCTAATCATTACTGTAGTAGGATTTACGGATTTTTACTGGCTCCTTAGAATTACTTCTGCATCATTAGCAAATACTTTTGCTTACGTTAGCCCAGTTATTGCTGTCTTGTTGGGATGGATAATATTGCATGAGAAGATAACCACAATTACCATCATAGCTATGATTACTATTCTAATAGGAGTTGCATTGATGGTTACGAAAAAGAATAAATCAAGAAAAGTTGCTACTACAACATCCTCTTCTTCTGTTGTCACAACATGATTGGTAATAATCGGATGTATGCATATAATATATTGCGGCAGTAATAATGCATGAAAGGTTTACATTACGAGCATAGCATCATTTTTATGATATTGAACTTTATTGGTTGTACTGGTTAGCATACGCTCATTATCATTACCAACAGAGTTAAAAACTTACTACACTCTATTTTTACCTGTGGTTATCAAAATTGACCTAAACTTTCTTCCTGCGAACTTCAAGTCAGTCATTATTCAAGATATCGAGATAGAATATACACATCACCGTAACTTGGAGCATAAAAAGAATGATGGACATTATAATTATGGCGATAAGGATAAAGATATGAGTAGCCCTACAATTGACAACAATCATAATATTATCACATTAGACATTGATGATGATAAGAAAGACATCCATAGAATTGAGCGTATGATAAAGGATATTCTTATCAAGAGAAGAATCGATGACTATGTAGTTATACAGGATGCAAAAGCAGGAGAAAATCAAATCATAATTGTAAAAAGAGAACATGCTCAACGATCTGGCATTTACCAATGTAGACATTGTGGAATGGCATTTGAGGATGAAATTCAATTAAGCAATCATCTGCGAATGCATTATCTCATATGAAAGTCCCAATAGATCATTTAATAACGATGATGATTATATACCAAAAGCGTTTGCAATATCTCAACAATATCAGACCTGTATTAATGCAGCGATGTCTGCCTATAATAGAGCAGTACAGGCAGCCATAGTAGATTTATCAAATCCATTAACGTCTCAGAAGGGGTCCATAGAATTAAGGGCTGCGAATACTGCTTTCGCTTCAGCATTAGTAGGCTGCAATAGCTTTTTAATATAAATAGAGCCAACAACTCTCTTTTTTTGAATTGCTTCAAGTTTAAATTAATAAAATATTCATTCTTCATAGTTTACAAATCTGGAAAGCTTTTAGGTTTTTGTTTAACTTGAGCGACTAAGAAAATAGAAAATTATTTATTTTCTAACTTTTTAAATTACCAGATGTAATTCGACTGTATACTGTTAATCTAAAAGTGTTTATCATCAAATACATATACATACTACATAATTATGTAACTTCTTTCTACCTTTTTCAGTCTAGACTTTAACTATCTTTGCGGTTCGATTACTCTTTGATCTTTCAAATACAAGTAGATCTTCACGAAATTGAAAGTATTCAGTTGGAAGCGATTCTTTATACTTTTGTGTAGCTATTCAAAATACCATTCGTAGTATATACCTCTAAAAACGTTTATTTAACGATTTAACCAGACTTGACATTTTTGACCTTATGGTGAAA
>JBEVTH010000298.1:0-2921 GCA_041156085.1 Candidatus Nitrososphaera maunauluensis | reverse complement strand
CATAATTATAAGTGAGAATGAATTAGTACGATATAAAATAATAGTGTATTCACACTAGTTCTTCGATGGCACTAATACAGACCTAGTAAGTTGGTAGACTGTCGTACTACAATTAATTAATCTCAAACCATTGCCATTATGATAAGAGATAGTCATTAGCTTGAGTTGAGATACACTTCGAAGGAGATTCAAGCCAAGTCACAGTGGACAAGCTGATTGAGAAACTCGATAGTCACAAATCATTTTCAGTAAAAGGATGTAATCTAATAGAACATTCTAGAAAAGACTATTTAGTTATGCTTCGAGCATTGAGAAGGAGGCTCCTCCATTGCATTGCGAAAACATTATGACTAACAGAGTTTGTTCTTACTGTGGGTCAAATTCAGGCTATGTTAGTAACAAAGAAAGTAATAGTCATTGGTATTCTTTGATAACACGAGACAATAAAAGATCTCTTTATTTCCTTTGCAGTAATTGTTATGCAAAACAAGTTGATAAGACTCCAAAATGGAGTCCGATTATTAATGCTAAATGGCAAAATAGAATACAATATAAAACGAATGATTTGATCCTATAAGAATGACAATATGTTAAGAATTCACCGGGATATATGGCAATATGTTAGCCATCACCGAATTTAACTTCTGGCCAAGTAAATGGAGCTAATTTTTATAATTCAATTTTGCCTAACCATGGTGCGTTGTACTACTCATACTCTTAAAATAAATATGTATGCTATTCCTTAATAGTAAAGCGATGTTAACGATATAATGATCAATCGACAGCTTTAGTAATCCAAAAACGGTTGAATTTGATATGAATCATTATCTAGGCCATGTGTTCAAGCACTCGATTAATTATAACTGACACGGTTTTTGGTTAGCTTTGAGCAGTATGATACGTCATACCTAATGAAACTATTATTTGCCAAAATGTATTGCTGAAGACATTTTTGAAAGAGAAGAGGAAGTCTATAGTCTAATAGACGTCTTGTAAGCAACGTGTATTATACTGACGTTATTGACTCAGGTGCATCTAGTCCAAACAAGGAATCAAATGGATGATCCTAAGAGGAGATGGAAAAAGTTCAGTAGTAGTTAACTGGGGACCATTCGAATGTCGTTATCTAAGCAATCTTAAATTCAGTTATTGCCAGGATCGCCCATTTTCAACTTCTGCCGCCTTTTTTTATCTTGTTAATCCAGGATTTATCCGTTTCCTTATTTGTCCTTACTCCACCAATCTGCTGCTGTGATTTATTATTACCGTCCTGTATTGTAGTAACGTTTACTGATTGTGGAAATGTCTGACGTACTTGTTGTTTAGACCATCTTTCTTACGCTCATTATTTTGTTCTACGGTTGTTTCTTTAATTTATCAATCGCATTTCCCACTTGTCTTAAAAGATCTGATTTAGACATGTTGTTGACAATATTTTCTTGAAAAGCTGCTGTTATGATTCTTCCTGCTTTTTCTGCGTCTTTTGTTATGGTCTGCTGCTGTTTTTCTCGTGGTTTTTCTTCCTGCTGATCTGATATATCAGAAATCCATTGCTTGCTTTCTTGTTGCTCTTTTTCTTTAAGATGTTCCATAAGTAATGATGCTTGGCCCATAATTTGACCCCTGCCACAATCTGATAATCCATTCTTTTGAAGAAAAGACATGTATTTTAATAGAACATTACACTCTGCCAGTCTAGTTTTTGCTTCTACTATAGATATCAAAGTCATATTCTTTTGCTTTTCTCGTATCTCTTCTTTTAATTCATAATTGTGCAATCATTTTGTTGCTTTGGATGCAAAAAGCTGATGTAATTCATTAAAAGAATTGACAGACTCTACAATTTTTGATAAATGAAGTTGCTAATTGATCAAAAGTATTGATTCTATCTTAACATGACAGAAAATATTATATTAATGGTGCATGTGATATCCGTCTATAAATCCATTGCAGCAATCTGTAGTATGATTAATGCAGTCCAGTTAACATTCCATTTGAGATTTTGTCACCATGTTATATCCTACTACAAATCGATAGTTGTATTCTAGGGTACGGAAAGTATATGATCTATTCTTGCTGATTTAAGCAGTTGTGTAGGAAATAGATAATAATAATCCTTCCCTGATTAGTGGATATGCTGTTCTGACATGCCTAGTATATTCTTGTTTGAGAATTGTTGTCGCTCAATGGTGCACTCTAAGCTGAATGATGATTGAATTACGGAACATGAAATTTTTCATTATCTTTCTTTGGATATCGAATCTCATATGTTCCATCCTCAAATTTTGTGACGTATATGTTGTCATTTCTACATTGGTAGTAATTCATTGGAGAATTGTGACTGATTGATCCGTTAAGCCAAACCATCAATACACCACACAAAGGACAATTCATAGTCATGTTGTTACTATATTCCTAATACGTTATAACTTTTTAGAGACACATATAATAACCAGTATACAATTTTTCTTACTTTAGATAGATAGATAGATAGATATCTGTCGCTCTAAATGAATTTTTTACTCAGTTATCAGCTTCTAGAGCCCGTGATAACATTACGTTTCTTTGTATTGGAGTCAGCATCAATGAGCATCCCATAAGTAATCCTTCTGAATGGTTGATTGTATATCGCAGTAGAAGAATTTTTATTAAAACCAGAAGCCAACCACATCGTAGAATTTAGAGTCTTTCCATCACTAAAGTAATCAACTGCTAGTATGTCAGTATAACTAGATTTTAGATGTGCATCACTACTGCCATAAGTCTGAACCCAATTATGGTTTTTATTAATCATTTGTTGAAGTCCAAACGAAGGTGATACAGCAATAGTTTTGTTAAAGAAAGGATTTAGAGTTAGTACTATGACTAATTGTAGTACTTACACACAAAGGTTACAATTTCACATACTGACATAGGTTACA
>JBEVTH010000297.1:0-2941 GCA_041156085.1 Candidatus Nitrososphaera maunauluensis | reverse complement strand
ATCTGCTATAGCTGTGTCAGTATTAAAATGAAAAATAAGAAATACAACAGAATACCTAAAATGTATATATTGATGCTACTAAGAAAGGCGTTATCAATTTGATGCTGATGAAAGGTAGACGATACACTATCAAAGAAAGTCATTGAGATTTTTCATATACCAAATTCCCTTCCAGTTAGAACATACAGTGGATGAACCCGCTAAGTACATATGCAGCTTATTTACTTTTTTCCTATTTCCTTAGAAAGTTGGACCACTACTTCGGATATACTTTGGAACTTTGGGGTAGTTGACTTAAAGTTGAAATATATAATCTAACTTTAAAAACCACATGGCAAAGATAGTCGAAATGGATGACAATGTAAAATTCTCATCGCAACTAGAAGAGGATGTTGGGCCAATTGTATTTGTCAATAAGTTTACAGTGAATCCAGAGGATTTTGATGAATTTTTGAAAGCTTGGGAAGCAGATGCCACTTACTTTAAGAGCCAGCCTGGACTCATTTCAACTCAGCTTCATAAGGGCATTGGTGCAAGTGGTACATTTGTTAACTATGCAATTTGGGAGTCTACTTCACAATTTAAGAAGGCTGTTAACAACACTGACTTTCAGACTAGACTTTCAAATTATCCTGCTGGCACAATCATATCTCCGCATATCTTCAAGAAAGTAGCAGTTCCAGGAATCTGTGTGGAGTAATTCTATATCTGGCCTTTCTGACTACATAGTTGTACTAGTAGTCATCACTTTCTGATTGCATGCATGATAATAATACATTGACGTATCTAACTTTTCTTCTCCTGCATAAATGTCCTTTCATCATGGTATAAAATAATGCTCCAGTTATACTCTAAAAATCTTGGACACATCCAATATTTGTGATGTAAGCAATAATCAAATAGATCATACTGCCTGCTGCCTGTATGAACTAGATAGAGAAATAAGGAAAGTGACTTGCAGATTTATAGATAGATGATGCATAGACAGAGATGCGTATCTAACGATTGCAACCACCCTCCTCGGCTAAGCAGATTTTGATTTATACAAGACTATGGATACTACTAATTATACAGTATCCGTAACAGAATATTAGCAATAAGGGTAACGGTATGGGTAAAAGGGTAACGGTATGGGTAACAGTGTACCATTGTAAAAGATTGTTACTACTCTACACCCCTTATTTACTAACTGTCAGAATTTCATTTTTATCGAAAAAATTACTTTAATAGTGGATTTCTAAGTATATACTATGATAGAAAGTCAGTAAGGAAGGTATTTTATTGCGAAGGGTTACGGTAGCATTTTGAGCACAAATTCTATGTTTTGCTAGCAGAGTTACAGTAAGAGATTCATTACAATACCGGCTCAAGCTGGTGGTTATGTGGAGGGAGTTGAGTCAATGACAATAACCTCGAAAGGCAAGAAGCTGCTAGAGTGATGGATTGCTTTTCTATCTGCCTATTCGTAGAAAGAAGCAACATATCAGTCGGAAATATAATTTGAGGTGGTCAAAATGCATCGCCTATTATGTCATTGACGTAATAGAGCAGATCAGAACCTTATGATATCACTATGTCAGAACCCTATTATACCAATGTGGAGTTCAAGATATTGATATTCTAGTAAAGGACACTCATACACGCAGCTTTGACACAGTATGGTACAGAGAGATTAGATGAATCTCTCGTTTTTGCCTAATTAACGAGGATTGTTTCACCCCATGGCAAAATCTATTTCACTCATTATTTTTAAAAACTCAATAGATGATTAGATTATGATTTGCCATGCTATAAACTTGAAACTTTTAACGATGTTGTCTTTATCTGTAACAATTGTTGGGATCATTAACGTATCATCGTTTTCATCGTCTTCTATCCCTCCTTCTTATGCATTTGCAAAGGGAGTTGTTGGCAATCCATTAGTTTATCATCTGAGCAGCGATGAGCCATGGCGAGCAACTGTCGCTATCTCTGATGCTACTACAATGCTAAAATTAGGACATAATGTGACTCTACTTCTTAGTATAGAAGGAGTACAAATAGGAGTTAAACATCCTCATCATTACCTAGGACTTGATATGTTAACTAGGAATGTTACAAACTTTATGGCTGATGGAGGAAAGTTATCATTTGTGAAGTATGTCTAAGAATAGCCGGATATAATAACAACGACATTATAGATAAAGCCATTATAGGCAAACCGGAGTTACTATCTAATCTACTTAGCAAGGCCACAGTAATAGACTACTAGCCTAATAGCTAGTGTGCCTAGTACAGATGTGCATTATTATTGTACTGTTATGACGACGGGATATCAAATCCAAATGCTCCGCAACACTGGCCAAAATAAGTAAAAATGATCATAATAATTATCAAGATATAATTGGTAAGTATCTAATTAGGCTTTGTAGTATCCAAAAAATATTCTTGATCTCGTCAGTTAAGATTGAATTGACAAGTATTCTTGCGCATCAAATAAGCTTGTAAGCTCCTTTGAAATTTCATTACAAAATATCTCTAATATTTCAAAGTCAGCTAGGTGTAGTTTCCTTTCGCTAAACATAGCAAGCACGCCAATTGTACTGCCTTTATAGATCAATGGATAGCCTGCAAAAGATTTTAATTTCTCTTTTCTTGCCCAATCTGGATGCCTTATTCTGGGATCATTGATTACGTCATTTGTGATGGCAGGCTTCTTAGTCCTTACTATGTGCCCGATTTTGTTGGAACCTATAAGAACCCTAGAAAATTCACCATTAATATTCTTGTATTTGCCAGCACTAAATTTTAGAATCAAATATTGTCTTTCTTTATCAACCAGCCAAATCCTTGCAAACTTCGCGTTAAAGTATTTGACTACGCTTTCTACGATCTGCCTTAATTTATCACACCATTCTAAATTCTGTTATCTGGATTCGTTTATTTTAGTGGTAATAAATAT
>JBEVTH010000296.1:0-2950 GCA_041156085.1 Candidatus Nitrososphaera maunauluensis | reverse complement strand
CCATCTAGAAGACGAGACATGCATGGTTTTGTAATAGCGGCTCAAAGGTGAATGTATATGAATGGTTTAAATACCACATATGTAAATTTTTATTTATAATATGGTTTCGGTTGATCTAATTCTTTCTTCATTAAAGAAGGTTGTTGATCCTGAATTACATAAAGACATAGTTTCCATGGGTATGATAAAGGATTTAGCAATTAATAATGGTAAGGTTGCTTTTACTCTTGAACTTACCACTCCTGCCTGTCCGTTCAATAGCGATATTGAACAGGACGTTCGGAATACGATTTCAAATCTTGGAGTGAAAGAACTGGACTTGAAGGTTACAGCTAGAGTTATGGAAGGACGTGCGATCTCTATGGATGAGCTCTTGCCAGGAGTTAAGAATATTTTGGCAGTTGCGAGCGGAAAAGGCGGTGTAGGCAAAACAACAGTATCTGTAAATTTGGCTATGGCATTGGCAAAGACAGGTGCGAAAGTCGGATTATTGGATGCAGATATCTATGGTCCCAGTGTCCCATTAATGCTTGGCTTAAAGGCATCACCAGAAGTTATTAACAATAAAATCCAGCCTCCAGTTTCTGAAGGTATTAAGGTAATCTCTATGGGTTTTTTCTATGAACAATCACAGCAAGCAGGGATTTATAGAGGACCAATCATTTCAGGAATAGTTAAGCAATTTTTAACAGACGTTAATTGGGGCGACCTTGACTATTTGATAATAGATTTGCCGCCCGGGACTGGTGACGCACCATTAACCATAGCCCAAACAATACCGATTACCGGGATACTGATCGTAACAACACCGCAAGATGTTGCCATGAATGTAGCAGTCAAGGCCATAGGCATGTTCAATAAGTTAAATGTACCAATTGTTGGAGTTATTGAAAATATGAGCTACCTAGAATGTCCGCATTGCAAAGAGCAAACACATGTCTTTGGGAAGGGAGGAGGACAAATAGTAAGTGAACAATTCAACATACCTTTCATAGGAGAAATCCCACTTCATCCTCTCATCATGACAGGAAGTGACATTGGCAAATCGGTCATAATCTCTTCACCTGATTCCATGAACTCACAAGTATTTAGCAAAGTTGCTAAGACTGTTGCTGGTAGAATTAGTGTCATCGCTACAGAGATGCAATCACAACACGTGACTGAATCGGAACAATCGAACTCAGAGAAGCCCTCTAGCCAAACTGAAGCTCATAATGCCTCTCACCTCTGAAGATACGCTTGTTTTAAAAGAGCCCTTTGGTACTCTTATTAAAGATGAAGATGCTACCAAAGAAAAAATTAAAAGTCTTTTAAAAAACGCTAAGAAAGTGGTTTCAGTAGGCGATTGCACAACAGATAGATTAATTTCTTTTGATGTGCTGCCAGACGTAGCGATTATTGATAATAGAGAGCGACGACTAAAGCGGAAGGGGAGCTTATATTCTAAGAAGATTAACGTGCATGAATTGCATTGTGCTAATCCAGCTGGCACTATCTCTAGAGAGGCTGTTCTGATTTTACACAAGGCATTGAGAATTTCACCCCCTGTTAAAGTCATAGTCTATGGTGAGGAAGATCTGTTGGCCTTACCTATCATTGCTATCGCTCCTTATCGCACATTTGTTTTATATGGTCAACCATTAAAAGGAATAGTTGTGGTCACTATTACTGCCACAATACGTAAGAAGGCCAAAGATATAATGGACAGGATAGGAATGTGCTAAAACGAGGGGAATGATGATGTGGTGGCTACCTGAGTTTCTAACAGAAAAATATGATTATATGTACCAATCTCTGACCCCGTACTTTAATTAGCTCTTAATTCGAAGACATTTTTTATCCTCTTGGTATTGAAACTTACACAATAACATGAGGTGTGAAAAATGCTTTTTGGTGCCTTCTTAATTTTTTACTATTTATGACATTCACATTGACATTTTACTATTTTGATATCAAAAGAACAATCTGAAGTAGGCCCATCTAAATCCCCTATAGGCCACTCTCCTGGACAGTCTATATGTCTCCCGCGCTTACAAAAGAAAGTTGAATTCAATGGATATACATGACGACTATGCAATTTAAGATTTTATATTCTTCCTTATACCATAAAATCAAAGATTTATGTTGAAGAGCTGCGGCGCATAAATGGAACCTTCTCTGACCCGTTTGACCTTTGCCACTGATAGATAATGTGGCCAGACTGTAACCATAATCGATCCTTCTGGGACGCCCTCTGGGATATCAATAACTACAATATCGTTTTCATTAACACCATATTCTCGTAGCTTTTCCTTGCTAAGCTTGATAATCTCATTTGACATCCCACTACTATAAACATATACCTTACCAGCATAATCAATTCTGTCAACCATTCAAATAATAATCCAAAAAGGCTGCTACTAAAATCTTTTTTTGTACTTAACATATAAGTTGAAATGAAAATAGGTTGGTTTAGTATAGTCATGTAAATTTGTTGATCTTGAATCACAGAACATTTTGTTGTCGGCTTTTTTACGATCGATAATTGTCCGCTCATAATTTATTGTATCTTAAAAATGTCGTACAATTACTGTCAAGATCCAACTCTCTTCATCTTCGAACCACATTTAGGACAAGCGGCTTGATTGTGCTTTGTTCCACAGCTCATACAATAATAGTTTAATGAACTATTACCAAACATCGAGGATGTTCCAGATACACCCATTCTTCGTAGGGCTCTTTTTCTCATGTAAAAACTTAGTAATATAAAAACTGCCATTATGATTGGTAAAGAGTAAGGAAATGGAACAAACAATGAAACAGCAAGGCTAATACCAAGTGAAATACCGATCCACATCAACTGCTGTAACAGAAAATCCTTGTTATTACTCAATTCTCACCCATCAACATTACCATCGTATGACCTATCACTTATATTTTAGCTGTGATTTGAATATATCCACAAGATAAA
>JBEVTH010000295.1:0-2965 GCA_041156085.1 Candidatus Nitrososphaera maunauluensis | reverse complement strand
AGAGTTGACAATGATAGTATCTCATATTTATCAAGAAATAGATAATCCAATATGGAAGGATAAAAATCAAATTTAGATTTCAAGACCTGTTTTAGCAATTTCCATTTTCCAAAAATAAGTGGAAGCTTGTCTTGATAATTTGACGCAATTTTGTCATAATACTCGTAAGTAGAAGGCAAAATTTTTTGTCTGCGTCTTAGGCTTATTGTGCCCATGGTTAGCAATATACCTAATAATGAAAGTTCAAATTTCTGATCTTTAGTGTCGTATTTAGCAGCTTCTTTTTTTACTTCTTTTGTCCTTATAGGAATAATAACAAGATGGTTAAGGAAATCTGTAGTTGCATTAACTGATCTATCTGATCGATAGACACTATCATAAAGCTCAATATAGTGGTAATAATTACTTTGTGTGATGGTGTAATCATTTAGAACATTTCTAACTTCTTGCTCCGTTAGCTGTGTAAATCCAGTTATTTGTTTAATTGTAATTGCACGATTTTGTGAAAGGCATTCTATAACTTTGTAAGCATGTACTGGATTATGTTGGTAATAGTAGGCGGCCATACTTGGGTCGTTATATTGTTCAAGCTGTTTGCTCCACTTTTCAAACAGCCTATCAAAAGAATCGCTTAAAAAAAAACAACTACGGAGAGGAAAAGAATCTCCTACGAACTTCTGAATAAACGAGTTATAATATTTATTAAATAGAACCTGGTCAACTGCCTTAAAGTTAAGATTGAAGTACCATATTAATGCAATCCAAAATTCATAAGGAGAAGGATTTTCGCTAATAAACACAGTCAATCCCTTACCGGACAGCTTGTAAGATTTCCTTCGCCTTACGCCACTCTTGAGGTCAGGTGGTTTAATACTTTTGATTATTAGCCTTCTTTTTTTTAATATTTTGAAAGCATCTGAAATAGTTGAAGGTTTACATCCAAATTCAACGGTAGCATCTATCTGTGATAACTGTCCTTTCATGGCAATGCGTTTCAAAATCTGAATCTGAAGGGTTGGTCTTTTCCTTGGATGCCATCTTTTACATAAGTTAGGCATTTTATCAATTACCTAACAAATGGCTAATTTTAAGTATTCTAAAACATTTTAGAAAAGTAAGGAAATAAAAAATGAAGACATTAATCAAGGTCGATAATAGGATCTGGGGAAAGGTAAAGGATTACGCAACGGTGAAGAAACTCTCGCTAAGTTCAGCTGTTGAAAGCTTGCTAAAAAATGCACTCAGGGAACTAAGGTATGATACTAAATAGAGGGGAGCGAATAGTATGACCATTTATCAACTTCATATACAATGTCTTTCATGCCGCCAAGGAAATCATAATAGTTGTTCTAGTTATAAACAAGGCTATGTAGTGAGAATAATCTGCACATGCCAGATCTGTGATGGTAAGAAGAAGAGCTATGACATAAGCAGATTAAGCCAATAAAATTAAGGTGAATTCTTGTGGACACGGAAGACAATTTAGTAACAGAATACGATGGTAATGAATATCAAAACCGATCATATGATGATTTATCTTCAGAATTTCAAAGACTGTATACATCTGCAGTGAGGGCAATTCAATTAATAGGACTTATGTATAACAGGTTAACATTAGTTGAAAATTTAGCCCATAAAGTTGCACTAGCGAAAATATGCAATGATCATAGAGATCTTCCTGGTTTCAGTCGGAGAAATATACGAAGAAATTTGCCTTTGGATAATCCGTATGTCCCGAGAAGAATTAGGCCACGATGGCCTAAAACTAGTGCTGATGAATATAATAAGCCTTCAAAATCAAGTATTACTATACAGGAGCAGGACAAGAAGCTAGCTTCCAAGATTCATGATTGTGAAAGAGGAGAAGGAGCAAAGAGGACAAGAGTCCAAAGCCATCTCTAACTTCTGATAATGTAGATACATACAACAATAATAGCATCCTTGCGACTAGAGCAGATTCCCGCTTACCAGAGTCAAAAGTTCAATCTAACCTATCTCTAAAAGAATGCGCCAGTTGCGAAGAGCTATACTTTGAGAATTATGAACTGAAAGAGGCCCTGGAAAAGACAAGCCTGTTTATTACTGCTGACAAAGTATCCGCTACGGCTGGTTCTTCAATTGCACCTCCCTCTACTACCTCTAAAGATGAAGAATGTGACATTTTAGAATTTCATTTGTTAAAGGGCGAGATATTACAGCACATGGGCGAGTTATATCCGTGGATAGATGATGAAGATTGTAAAGTTTGGTTCAGTGTTAAAATAGATAAAAAAAGTGGTCACGTGATCTCTGCAAGGATTGGAAGAATAAACGAGCAACAAAACGACTGTAAAACAGGGAGGAGGCAGTACAGGATGAGTAACATCAACAGTACACCACTAGAGAATTCGAAAAGTACACCACTAGCCTTGTCGACACAGTTAGGTTGCCAGAACAAACATGTAAGTTCTCAACAAATCACAGAGATAGCTATTGAATTCTATAAAACGAAAGGTGGAAGAGGTATTACTTATGCAGATTTGCTTGAAAGAGGGCTTGCATACCGCAAAAGACAGGCACAGGACACGCTCAAATATCATTTTAGGATTGGAACGCTATTCACCATAGGAAATAAAAGACCTCAGAGGTACTATCCTACCGCCATCAAGTCGGAGATAATAGAATCATTACGAAAAAGTACACCAATAGACCCCAAAGGGGTGGAGTGCCCAGGCCCGGCCAATCTAAACCCGTTGCATGCGTCATTAAGTCCTCTTGCTAACTGCTTGGACACTGTAATTAACCAGACTCTTGAAGGCTACGTCCTCCCATTGCTTCCGGAGGGACCGTTGTTTATACATAATATGCACTTTAAGACAAAGATTCTTCCAGAATGTTACACAGAGCTAAACCTTCCACTCTACAATAGAAACCATGGAAAATGCCACACAGAGATAATAGGGAATACCCATATTGATTATACATT